>CAJMPM010000342.1 GCA_905215225.1 uncultured bacterium | reverse complement strand
CTTCGCCGGCGCACTGCTTGCCATCGGCGCGCGTCCACCAGCGAGTAGAGCCCACGGTATTAAAGCCGTTGGCGAGCTCGGCTGCCCAGCTGCTGATCTGCGACGAATCGAGCGTGGGGTTGGCCGGATCGGCAAAGCTGATCCACTGCAATACGGAGCTGCCATCAACCTTGCCGGCATCCTCGCCGTTGAGCTTGAGGGTCACGTTGACGCCTAGGAAGTTGTTGGCGGCATCGCATGCGGCCTGAATCTGATCATCGGTCAGCGTTCCATTGAGCGGCTCATAGGCATCGTTGCCGAGCTTGGAAAGATCTACGGTCTCGGCCAGCGAGGCAAGCTCGAGCTCGGCATATTTAATGACATGGTCGCGGTTGAGTTTTTCGTTGGAGCGCGCCTTCTCGACGGTAAACTTGCCGGCGCGCTCGTCATAGGAGCTATTGGCCTCGAACGTGCCCGAACGGCCCTCGTTAAACTCGTCGATGGCGGCGCCCAGATCCTTCTCAAACTTCTTTTGGTCAAAGGTATCGGAGAGCATGGACAGGTCGACGTCTTGATCAAGATCGACTTCGTTGGAGGTAGCGGTTTTATTGGCCTTGCCGCTTAAGGATTCCACAAGGCGGACCGGCCATACAAAGGCTTCGTTGTGGCTGATGATTTCTTTTGCGGCAGCTTCGCCGTCGACGATGGGCTCATCGGACTCGGGCTGATAGGTCCAGCTAAAGTCATCGCCTGTCACGGCGAGCTTATAGTGCTTCCATGCCGAATTGACCTTGGTGGCGGCAGACGAAGCGTTGGAGAATGAGACGTCGACGCCGGCGATGGTGGTGTTGGGGTAGGCTACCTGCGAAAACGCTACGACGCCTACTATATAGACAATGACGATTAGGCCCAGGACGACAAATAACGTCGTCTTTTTGCCCGACTTATTGTTCTCGGCGGGTTTGCGCGCGGGGCCGCGATCGCCTCGAGCGTGCGTGGGGGGCTGCTTGGGCGCATTGCCGTTTGCCTGGCGCCGCTGACGTTGTTGACGCTGCTGTCGCTGTTGGTTCGGGTGTTGGGAAGCGTTTGCTGCACTACGCTGCTGACCGTGGCTCGGCGCGATAGGACGCGGCGACTGAACGCCGCCGGTGTGCCTGCTCGGCGGCTGCGGATCGGGAATCAGTTGAGTTCGATCGTTTTGCGACATCGTATGCATATCCTTCGATTTTCGCCTTGCGGTTCATCGTGTTTTTACTGGGCTTGCATTATAGCGATTGCCCTGCTGTTTGTGGTACGGAAACGGTGGCATTCAAAAGAGGTGGGACATTTGTCCCGCCTTTGAGTCGTTCTTTGCCGCTATCCGCACACGCCGCATTTTGCACAGGCTGAAAGTGCGGCCGGAGCCTGCGCGATGCCGCCCTTTGCCGTCTCGCGCAGCGTGGCCGGCAACGCGTGGCCCACCGATAGCATGACCTGTGCCATCTGGTCAAACGGCACCAGGCTCTTAATGCCTGCGAGGGCGAGTTGTGCCGAGC
>CAJMPM010000341.1 GCA_905215225.1 uncultured bacterium | reverse complement strand
CTGCTTGCCCGCGATCCCATCGAGGCAAGCGCGCTGGCGGCCGAGCTCGAGGAGATTAACCGTCAGCGTCGCGAGATCGAGGCGGAGCTCACGCGCGATGCCATGGCAAAGGTCGAGGAGACCTATGATGGCGGGCGCGCGATTGTCGTGGGCGGCGAAGGTTGGCACGAGGGCGTTAAGGGCATCGTGGCGAGCCGCCGCACCAACCGATATCACGTGCCGGCGCGGCTTTTCTCTATCGAGGACGGTATAGCACGTGGCTCGGGCCGCTCGGTGGGCAAGGTCAACCTGTTCGAAGCCGTCGAGCGCTGTTCCGACCTGCTGATTCGCCGCGGCGGGCATGCCGGTGCGGTGGGCGTGACCATCGAGGCGTCCAAGCTCGACGAGTTCCGTCGTCGCCTTTCCGCCGTGTTGTCCGAGCTTCCCGCCGAGGACTTTGAGGACACCGACGAGGTTGCCGCCACGGTCGACCTTTCCGAATTGAATATCGAGACCATCGAGCAGATTTCCCGCCTTGAGCCGTTTGGCCAGGGTAATAAGGTGCCGCTGCTGGCTGCCGAGGGCGTGACGATGTGTGATCGCGCCGTGGTGGGTAAGACCGGCGAGCATATGCGCTTCGTGGCAACGGATGGAGCCGCGAGCGTGCCGGCAATCATGTTTCGCGTACCGCAGATCGACAGGCTTATCAATTGCGACAGCGCCGTCGACTTGGTGTTCGAGGCCGTTGCCGAGCATTGGCAGGGGCGCGTGAAGCCCAAACTCATGATCAAAGATGTCTTGGTGCGCGATGCCACGGCGCCCAATATCGACGATCCGGCATGTGAGCTTCGCCGCGGCGTACAACCGGCGGATTCTGGCCTGCGCCTGGAGTCGCGTAAACGCGAGACGCTTGCCCAACTTTCCTATACCGAGCTCACGCGCTCGCTCATTCACAGCTTTATCGGATCGAACCAGCCGCACCGCGCACAGGTCGAGGCGCTTGACGCCCTGGCCGACCACCAGAGCGTTTTGGCCGTTATGGGAACGGGTCGCGGCAAGTCTCTGATTTTTCATGTACATGCCGCACGCGAGGCGGTCCTTCGCGGGCGTGCGAGCATCTTTGTCTATCCGCTGCGCGCACTCGTTGCCGACCAGGCCTATCACCTTTCCTCGACGATGGCCGCGCTCGGCATTGGCGTTGGCGTGCTGACCGGCGAGACCGTGGAGGCGGCGCGCGATGACGTGTTTGCCGGCCTGGCTTCGGGCCGCACCGGCATCGTTCTCACGACGCCGGAGTTCCTGTCTATCCATCGCGATCGCTTTGCGCGTTCTGGACGTATTGGCTTTGTCGTTATCGATGAGGCACACCATGCCGGTCTTGCCAAAGGCGGCGATCGGAGCGCCTACCTCGACATGCCCGATATTCTCAAAGCCCTGGGCGATCCCGTTGTCCCCGCCCGCCTCAACGCCGTGTTGCATTGGGATGATGAGTCGGCCGGTTTGAACACCGTGGTGGAGGTAGTCCAGCAGGGATACGCCCTGTGCGA
>CAJMPM010000340.1 GCA_905215225.1 uncultured bacterium | reverse complement strand
AGTCGGTCAGGCCGCCCTTGTAGACCTCCCAGCCCTCCTTGGCTCCGCGATCGGGATCGAGCAGGTCGTCCGGGTGCATAAAGTGCGTACTCACGTAGTGCATGTTGAGCTCGGACACGGCGGCCAGGCGCATATAGGAATCGTCGACCATGCCGCCCGAGACAATGCGCGGCTGCTCCACACTGCCATCGCTCGCCACGCCAAACTCCAGCACGTACGGCAGGTCGGTGCCATCCTCAAAATACGTACTGGCAATGGTCTTAATTCGAGGAACATCGGTACCGATAAGCTTGCGCGCGCGGGCCGAAAGGATATTCGACGGCGGCACGTAAACCGAGCCATGAGCATTGGGCAGGACCTCGTCCTGAAACGCGATAAGTTCGTTGAGCGAAGCGACGAGCGTCTCTTTGTTCTTCCAGGTCTTGTAAACGTACAACGTACCATAGTCGGCGTCCCAGAGCGCAAGCGGCTGATGGTTGTAGCCGTGAAAGCCCAGCTCGCCGCCCATCTGCAGCAGCATGCCGCCAAAATATCGAAACTGTGTGGTATCGGGTTGGCGCGCGGGCTCGGTCTGGTTGCCCGCGTCCTCGTAGTTTTCGATCATCACGCCGGTATAGCGAATGCCGTATTTTTGCGCGAGCTTTTGCAGATCGGGCCACCAGACCTTGGTGTAAAAATCGGCAATGGAAAGGCCGTAGTCACGCTTGATATAAGTACCATCGCCCGAGGGCACGGGGCTAGGAAAGTCATCCAAATAGAACACGGCGCTGTTGATGACCGGATAGGCCGTTGCATCGCCCAGCAAGCTTATGGCCGAAGCATAGATCCCACGCATGACCTTGTCGTAGATGCCAATGTTGCACACCTCGGTGTGCTCACTGCCGCAGTCATTGGACCAAATGAGCGGGGCGCCCGCATCGCCGGTCATAGCCCATACACGAGCCGTCTCACGCAGCGATACTGAAAGCGACGAATCAAAGGGGTCCGAGAGTTCGTAGCGCTCTCCCCCGCCCAGCATAAAGTCCTCGCTCGGCACAATGCTTTCGGCTTTTACATAGTCATATCCGGCCGATTCAATGCCAAGCTTGGAGGCAATCACTTGCAGATAGCTCGAGTTATCCGGCGGCATGGCGAGTATAAGCGAACCGCCGGCACTCACCCAACTCATAATGTCGCTCAGGTGCGTACTGAGCCCATCGAGCGACGGCATGAGCAAAATCACGCGATCGAAGGAGGTCAGCGTGGGAATGGCATCCGCGCCATCCAGGGCAAGGGCAACGTCGCGGTGCGCGATCTTCATGTCGAGCAGGATCTGGTCGAACTGCTCCTTTACGTCCTCGACGCCAGCTTGATCGGAATCGGTAATGACCAGGCACGTGGGCTTTTGGCCAAAGATTGCCGAGGAGGCCGGCACCGCATCGTTGGCGGCAAGCATCCCCAGCTTATGCTGGCCCGCACTGTACTGCACGCCGGCACGCTCCACCAGCAGCACGGCGGCCATGACGCCCTTCTTGGCCAGGGTCACGATGACAAACAGTCCGATGAACATGGTGCCCCCGGTCAGGGAC
>CAJMPM010000339.1 GCA_905215225.1 uncultured bacterium | reverse complement strand
TAACGGTTTGCGGTAGCTCGTATGGATTGACAGGGCGTCTGGCGTAGTCGGTGTAGCCGTTGCCTAGGCTGTCCGTGCCCTTTTCCGTATCGCCGTCGTCGGGGGTAAAGGTCTCGCCATCGCGCACCGCGACGAGCGTCACGAGCGGTGTGTTGGTGTCGCCGTCCAGATAAATGCACAGCGTGTTGCCGTTCTGCCAGGTTGCGACCTTGCCATACCACTCAACCGGAATATCGAGCTGATACAGGTTCGTCGCCTTGTGCCGAGCGTCGGCATCGCGGGCGGACTGAGCCTCGCTTGCGCTTACGGCGTTGGCGGCGGCATCGCGGCGCGTAATTGCCGCCTGCTGGAGTATCTTTGCCGCGGCGGCAGAGCTCGCGCCGCCTTCTTCGGCGTACTTGGCGGCGGCATCGATCTGGTCGTCGGTCACCGTGTCGGCTGAGGGCACCTTAAGCTTAAAGGTGGCTTGAGCGCGCAGATCCTGCCCGTCATTCTTGACCGTAACCTGGGCCTTGGTGGTCGGGACGGTGTAGATGGTGCCGTCTTCCGCGATGGGGGAGGCGGCGATGGAGAACGTGTAATCGCCGGGCAGCAGCTTAATGCCGCGACCGTGCTCGTCAACGTAGAGCGTTTCGCTCACGGAAGAACCGTCGGAATCCTGCCCGCTCACCTGTACGGGAATCTTGGAGCCAGTTGAGCAGTCGAGGCCCGCGGCATGCACGCCAATCTGCACCGACATCATGGTATGGGCGTTTGCGGCAAGTACGGCAGCCTGCTCTTGCTGATATCCGTTCCAGGCAGCATAGCCTGCGCCGCCGGCGACGAGCGCGACGGCCACAACGCCGGCAAGCATCAGGTTGCGGCGCTTGGGCGACATCTTACGATGACGAACCTCGGCTTCGCGTGCCGAAGGAACGGACGGCAGGGGAATATCGCCCATGGCGATGGTCTCGTCCACGGCAGGCGCAGAGCCTAAGCCAGGGAGCTCGCGGGTCAGCGAATCTTCGGCCGGCAAGTTGTCGAGCAAGATGGTTTCCTCGTTCGTGTCGGATTCGGACTGGTCGTCGGCCTCGCATTCGGAATCCTCGTGCCCCGCCCCGGCTTCGGTGGGCGCGGCGCCATCGTCTTTTGCATCCTGATCATCGGGCTGTGCCTCGATTTCCGGCTCATCCTGCACATCAACGCTCGAATCGTCAAACGCAACATCGTCAAGCGAAATCCGGTCTAGGCTCTCCAGGGCCTCGGCGCATGCTTCTGCATCTTGGACCGCATCTTCTTGGCCCATCGTCTCATCTTTCATATATCCCCCAAGCTCAATATCGGGACAACACTGTACCCAAAAACGGGACCCCATAGAGCCGCCGCATGATTTGAAATCCGATTTTATATATGCGCATGTTTTTGAATAGATGAATAGAGACGCAACGACAAAAGCCCCCGGAAAGCGAGTGAAACGCTTTCCGGGGGCTCTGCGAGACATTGGATTGAAAGGCCTGGCAGGCGGGCCTATGCCCAAGTGCCAACAGCGACCAACATGTTACTCGGCGTGCGCGTAATCAACCTTGGCGCGGCGA
>CAJMPM010000338.1 GCA_905215225.1 uncultured bacterium | reverse complement strand
CTGAGCGAGCGTACCAATTCGTTTAAGAAGATCATGGGCTATTTCGATGTGCTCTGGGCGCAGACTGTCGATTCCAAACGACCGGTCAAGCGCATCAACCTGGGATTTGGCAACCTCATGCCCGAGGAATTTGCCACCATCGATCTGTTCAGCGATATCGAGGCCGATGAGCGCGAGCGCGACCTGGCGCGCGCCGTCCTGGCCGTGAAAGGCAAGTACGGCAAGAACGCGCTCGTCAAGGGATTAAGCTTTACCGCCGGCGCCACTGCACGCGAACGTAACGATCAGGTAGGAGGACATCGTGCCTAAGTCCCAACAGCAGCCGATGCGGCCACCGACGCCTTTTGAACGTCTAGCGGACCCCGAGGGAAGACGTCGATCCGCCGATCCCAAGCTCACCGCCAACGGCGCCGTCCGCGCCGGCCGTGCCGCGCAGTTTATGCCCTTTGCCGCCCTCACGGGATACTACGAGCTCGTGCGCAAACAAGAGATCACTGTTGAGCCCAAATGCGAACTCACGGAAGAAAAAGCCCTCGAGCTTTCGAAAAAGCTCGAGGGCCTCAAACGCGGCGACCTGGTGCGCGTCACCTATTACGATATGTACGGCTATCGTAGCCGCACGGGCATTCTCGACGAAGTGTTACCCGCATTTAAGCTGCTCAAACTCAGGGATATCGCCATCAACTTCGACGATATCCAAGGCATCGAGCTGCGTGGTCGAGCCTAGCAACGAGAACGCTTGCGCAAGGCGAGAGCAATGCCAAGCACTGCGGCAGCTGCAACCAGCAATCCCAAGACCAGCGTGAGGGTCGAGTCGCCAGCGCGAGGCAGCGAGCCGTCCTTCGGAGTCTTCTTAGCGGTCGTCGTGACGGTGGTCGTGGTGCTGCTCGACTGGTCGTTGCCGCCCGTCTGGCTGCCTCCAGGCTGATTGCCGCCACCCGGCTGCGAAGGATCGGTGGGTTTCGTCGGATCCGGAGCACCGGGATCAATCGGATTCTCCGAATTCTCCTTGCGCTGGATCCAAACCTGGCAACCATAGAACGGGTTGGCGGTACCAAGGCACAGACCCTGGTTGGTCACCGCAAAGGTGCGCAGACCATGGTTATACGGATCGTTAAAGCCGTTAGTCGTCAGCGTCGTAAAGTTCACGCCGTCCTCGGTCACATACATATCAAAGCCGCGCTCGGCATCGCGCAGGTAGTACATGCCCGTAAGGACACTCTGCAACTTCTTGAGGTTCTCCGCACTCAGCAGCTTATCGAGCGCATCCTGAATATCACCCGGCAGCTCGGTGCCATAGGCATCCTCGTACTGCTGCTTCAGGCTCTCATAGCTATCGAGCATGTCCTGATACTGATCGGCAAAGGACTTGAAGTACGCAATCTCGCTATCGATTTTCTGAACATAAGCAGCGTCGTCTTCAACGTCCGCGGACATCGTCGCGGCCTGATCGCAAAGGTCGCCCGCAGCCTCATCCAATGCATCGCTCAGATCGCCAAAGCCCTTAGCAACCTCGGTCTTCTCGTCATCGACCTCGACGGCCTCGTTTGAATCATCGTCCGCAAGCGTGTTCACGGGAACGAT
>CAJMPM010000337.1 GCA_905215225.1 uncultured bacterium | reverse complement strand
GGCGTTGCTTCTGTCCATATTGGGCCCGCTGCTGGGAGCAGGCGGGATGATGTAGGGAGGAATACATGAATACGATGACTGACGTTGCTGGCAAGGTCTGGAGTTGGGCGTTTTGCCAGTCAATTCACGCTCGCCAGCGTGCCGAGGAGCTGCTGCGGGAGGAGAGCGCGCAGGGCACCACCGAGTACGCCATCCTGGTCGGTGTGCTCGTGGTGATCGCCATCATTGCCATCGTCGCATTTAAGGGCAAGGTCCAAGATCTATGGAGCGCTATCAGCGAGGGCATCAACAGCCTGTAGAGGGCGCCCGTCCCGTCGGCGCGTTGCTGGTGCTCGCCTGTGCGGTCGTGGCGGTGGCAGTGGCGGTTTGGGGGTTTAACGCAGCACGGCAACAACGTTTAGGGGTTGCCGCGGATGCGGGCTCGGGTTCGGATGCGGCGTCTCAAAAAGACGATGCGCGAGACGCGGACGATGCGAATGCCGTCGTCACGGCGCAAACGTTCTTGCAAGCACTCGACGAGCGAGCGGACGCTGCAACGGGTTCACCTGCAAACAATGCCGTCGCTGTTCGTCTCGCATGGTCCGAGTGCCGACCGATGACCGAAGCGGCGGCGGATATGCTGTGTTCCTATCGCGAGGTGCCCACGGCGCAACTTGCTCTGAGCGGCTATCTCGACATCAAGGGCAACGTGTGGGGCGCCATCGTGCGTGACGGACGCGGCTGGGTCGATATGGTGACGGTTGCCGCGGATGCTGGTGATACTTCGTGTCGCCTGCGCGTGGTCCGCCTGACCCCGCAGACAACGAACTCAAAGGAGGGGTCGTGAAATGCATGATGTCCTGCGCGAGGAATCTGCCCAGGCAACGGTCGAATACGCCATCGTCATGGTGGCGCTGCTTTCCATCGTGCTGGCGATCGCGGGGCTTTGGCGTGCCGGTGCCGATGGGCGCTTGGCGGCGCTGGTCGAGCGGGCGGCGTCTCACGGCGTCACTTCGACATCGGTTGTCGACGCTGCTGCGGGTTCTAAGGACATCGTGCTGTATTGATGTCGCGCGCGAGGACCGGGCGCAGTCTACGGTCGAGGCGGCATTCCTGCTGCCGACGTTTCTGACACTCGTCCTGTTGGCGCTGCAGCCGGTGTGCCTGCTCTACACACGCGCGGTCATGGAGTCTGCCGCCGCCGAGACCGCGCGGCTCATGACCACGACGACGGTGGGGGATGACGAGGATATTAAGGAGTTCGCCCGCCGCCGTCTTGCCGCGGTTCCCGACGTTTCGATTTTTCATGCCGGCGGGCCCCTGTCGTGGGATATCGAGCTTGGTCGGGCTGGCACGGGCGGCGTCTCGTCCGTTTCCGTTACCGGTGAGGTTAAACCGCTGCCCGTGATCGGTGTGTTTGCGCAGGCTATGGGTAGTGCAGGCCAAAACGGCTATGTCGAGCTTAGGGTCGACGTCTCGTATCGATCACGTCCCGAGTGGCTGGAGGGAGACTATGATTCATGGATTGCTGCATGGGATTAAGCGCTGCCTGTTGAGGGCGACGAGGGGGCTTGCGGGCCGTTGCCGACCGCGTGCTCGCTGCAAGCG
>CAJMPM010000336.1 GCA_905215225.1 uncultured bacterium | reverse complement strand
GCAACACCAGGCAATCGACACCATTTTTGGTTGCGACATGGGCAATTGCCGCGCCCTCCATGCCGACACAATCGGCATGCGTCGCCTCGATAGCGTCGTTGCGCATGGTGGCGCCCGTCACAAAGCGGTTACCCGTGGCAATCGTGCCGACCAGGAACTGCTTGGTGCCCTCATTCGAAGCGACTGCATTTGTCGAAGCGTCAACAAACCCACGCTCAGCAAGCACGTCGGCGGCAATATCGACCAGCGCGGGCGTCGAGCCAAACTCCTCGAGCCCCGGTGCGGACTCGGCGATAAGCGCGGTATCGGTATCCAGATAGCGTAGGCGTTTGCCAATGACCACGTCGTCGATATGGAGCTTGGGGTTCAAACCGCCCGCAATGCCCGAAAACACAACAGCCTGCGGAGCATACTTGCTAATGAGGTGCTGTGTTGCAGCGGCGGCGTTCACCGTGCCCATGCCCGCCGTTGTGGCGACAACTGTCAGGCCGTCGAGCTCACCGCTCACAACGGTCAAGCCTGCCTCCCGTGCCTCGCAAACGTCGCTCAGCTCTTCCTTAATCTGCATGATCTCTTTTTCGAGCGCACCGATAATCGCGATGGTAGCCATACCATTCCCCAAACCTATACGAAATTCTCAACCAAGGTATGGTACCAGCATTTTGTTTGACCTCGCCAAACGAACACGCTAAGCCAGTGCAGCTCGCGTATCAAACAGAGCCTTTGCAATCGCGGCCGTAACCTCGCTCGAACGGTCACTCCATGGCATCGATGTCATGACGCTCATGACATAGGTACGGCCATCGATGTCGATAGCAGGCATTTCTTTCCAAAGATATTCAGTCGCGTTTAAGGTGTCTCTAAACAATAAAAAGGCGTTTCTATGCAAAAACACCGATTCTGTTGCGTATCTTTGCCCAAAACGCAGTTGCGGTGAAATAGTTCCTGTTTGGGCGGCATAAGCCGAAAAACAAGAACTATTCCACCGCAACTTGACGGGGCTCTTTGGCAATCAACTTGGTGCCCAGGGGCACTCATTTAAGTCTGTCCCCAATGAGTGCCTTTGGGGAGCGAAAATGGCTCGCTAGCCGATGGCGTTTTTGAGTTCAGCGCGGCGCTTTTTCATGCCCGTCATGACGGCGTTGCGCAGCTCGGGCATGCGCGCGGTATCCATCTGTGGAACGCCCTCGAGCTTATAGGGAATCCCCAGCTGCTCGTATTTGACGACACCCATGGTGTGATACGGCAGCATCTCCAGGCCGACCACGTTATGCCACGGGGCAATCAGGCGACCGAGTGCCTCGCACTCCTCCACCGTGTCGGTAATGCCCGGCACCACCACGTGGCGGATAACGACCTTAATCTTGCGACGCGCGAGCTCATCACCAAACGCCAGAATGCGTGCGGGATCGCAACCGGTCAGCTTTTTATGCTCGACGGGATCGGCGTGTTTAATGTCGAGCAGCACCATATCGGTCTCGTTGAGTACGGCATCGAACTTCTCGGGATGCGCGGGATCGAACGCATAGCCGCAGCAATCCAAGCAGGTATGCACGCGGCCATCGGGGTTGTTGTGCATTGCACGGAACAGGTCGGCCAA
>CAJMPM010000335.1 GCA_905215225.1 uncultured bacterium | reverse complement strand
GCTCAAACACCCCGTTGGACGAGTCCTCATTGCGGGCAACCAGCGTCGACCCGTCGTAGCTCGCGTTCTTACCAACCAAAATCGTTGTGCACGGCATGTGCATCCTCCTTGAGCAAAGAAATCAAACGGTACCAGTGTATCGCTTCAGCGCAAAAAGGGCGAAACCGCGACCCCTAGAGACCCCCTCGGGACCCCTGTGTGCAAAAAATGCCAAATATGAGTACTGTCACCAATTTAGTAGTAGCAAATTCCATCGTCCAGGGCGCCAGAAATCCTCACTTGTCCAAAAGTTATGCAAAGTAATTCCCCAAAGGTCCAATAAAAGAGACTCCCTAACGATATTTAATATCATTAGGGAGTCAAATAGATCTCAAAGATATGTAACCGACAAGGCATCAGTACTCATATTTGGCATTTTTTGCACACGGGGTATAGAGCCGACCCTCCAAACAGCCCGAAAACGCCTATTTCAATGCGCGCTCGGCTGCCTCGATCACGTGTTTGGCGAGAATCGCCGTCGTTACAGCACCCACGCCGCCCGGCACGGGTGTGATGGCGTTAACGACCGGCTCTGCAGCATCAAAATCGACGTCCCCGACCAGCTTGCCAGCGGCTTCGTCCCAATTAATGCCAACATCGATGATCGTCTGGCCCTCGCGAACCGCATCCGCGCCAATCGTGCGCGCGCGTCCAACGGCCGCGACCACAATATCAGCCGCACGGCACTCGGCAGCCAAGTCACGAGTATGCGTATGGCACGTCGTCACCGTGGCATTGCGAGCCGTAAGCATGACGGCAACGGGACGGCCAATCACCAGCGAGCGACCAACAACGGCAACCCTAGCCCCATCCAGCTCAACGCCGTAATGGTCCAGCAACGCCAACACGGCCTCGGCCGTGCAGGGAGCAAAGCCCTCGCCACGACCCGAAAGCGTGGTAAGCAGCGAGGCCGGCGTCATGGAGTCAACATCCTTGGCGGGATCGAGTGCCGCGGCAACTGCATCCTCGTCAAGCCCAGCGGGCAACGGGCGAAACATCAGGCAGCCGTGAACAGCAGGGTCGACATTGATGTCCTTAATAGTCGCCAACAGCTCGTCCTGTGAAACATCGGCGGGAAGCAAAACGCGGCGAGCCTCAATGCCAATCTTCTCGCAGCGCTTGAGGGCGCCGCGCTCGTAGGACAGGTCGTCCTCGCGCTCGCCCACACGAACGATGGCCAGCGTCGGTACAACACCGCGCTCGCGCAGGGCTGCGCAGCGAGCAGCAAGTTCCTCGGTCAAAGCGCGAGCAACGGGAGCACCCTTCAGCAGTTCAGCCATGGCTATCCTCTCTTCCTAGCAGCGTCGGAGGCGCGGCGCGCCAGCGCATCGGCGCGCGGCAACCATGTGTCGAGCAACTCATCACACGCCGTCTCGAGCTCCTCAGCACGAACGCGATCTTTCATAGACGTGGTGTTCGCAAAGAGCGTCAAGCTCGCGCCCTGCATAGCGGCACGGCAGAACACGGCGCCGCACGCCACATCGGACAGCAGCTGACGCGAACCCTTGTCGGCCATGTCCTCGAGCAGCGCCAGCGCACGCCCGCAGGCATCCATAATGCGAT
>CAJMPM010000334.1 GCA_905215225.1 uncultured bacterium | reverse complement strand
GCTCCCAGCCCAAGCCCTCAAGACCGTCGCACAGGGCATCGCGGCGTTCCTGGTACTTCAGACGCTGCGCCTCGACCTCATCGCGCGGACCGTTCAGGCACGCGATGGCGGCCTTCTGAATCGGGAAGACCATACCAAAGTCGATCTGGCCGCGCAGCTAGGCATAGGCAGAGACCACATCCTCGCGACCGACAAAAAAGCCGATGCGGGCACCGGTGACGTTAAACGACTTGGAGAGCGAGAAGAACTCAACGCCCACCTCGAGCGCGCCGGGATACTGCAAGAAGCTGCCGCCGGGCTCGCCGTCAAACACGATGTCGGAGTACGCGTTATCATGGACGATCAACAGATCATGCTCGCGGGCAAAGGCGATAATCTCCTCGTAGACCTCGGGCGTGCCCACCGAGCCGACCGGGTTCGCGGGCAGCGACACGATCATATACTTGGCACGATCGGCCACCTCGGGATCGATGCCCGCCACATAGGGCAGGTAATTATACTCGGCAACCAGCGGATAGTATTCGAGCTTGGCATCGGCGATCTTGGCACCCGCCTCAAAGACCGGGTAGCACGGATCGGGAACCAAAATGGTGTCACCCGGATCGAGCAGGGCCAGGCCCAAATGGCCCACCCCCTCCTGCGTGCCGTTGCACGACTGCACCATAGCCGGCGTAATGCCCGAAACGCCAAAGCGACGCTCATAGTAATCGCACACGGCCTGCTTGAGTTCGGGCAGGTCGCGCAGGGCATACTTCCACATCTCGGGATCTTGGGCGGCCTGCGTGAGCGCCTCGACCACGTGGCCGTACGGCTTAAAGTCGGGCGTGCCCACGCTCATGTTGTAAATGGTCTTACCCTGAGCCTTCAGCGCGAGAAGTTTATTGTTGAGCGAGGCGAAAACCTCCGCGCCAAAGCGGTCGAGACGCTGCGATGCCTGCATGGTGCCACCTTTCGATATAAAAAACGCGGCGCTCCGACAAGAGCGCCGCGCGATACGGGCCATCAGATTGCAAAAGTGTAACGCTTGCAACCCCCGTATTGGTTCAATTTAGCCAACCTTAGTCAACTGGATTGAGCGCGTCGATCTGCGCAAGCCACAGACGCGAGCTAGCGTCACTCGGCATACGCCAATCGCCGCGCGGGCTGAGCGTCACCGAACCCACCTTGGGACCATCGGGCAGGCAGCTGCGCTTAAACTGCTGGGCAAAGAAGCGACGATAGAACGTACGCAGCCACGTGTGGACGGTCTTGGCGTCGTAGACGCCCTCGAAGCTCTTGAGCGCCATGCGGTAGATCTTGCCCGGCTCAAAGCCAAAACGCAGCAGATAGTAGAGGAAGTAGTCGTGCAGCTCGTACGGGCCCACCAAATCCTCAGTCTTCTGCGCAATCTCGCCGTCGCCCGTGGGCGGCAGAAGCTCGGGGGACACCGGCGTATCGAGGATGTCGAGCAGTGTCTCGGCAATGCGCCCGCCAAAGACATCGGCGGCATAGCGCACCAGATGGCGCACCAGCGTCTTGGGCACGCTTGCGTTGACGGCGTACATGCTCATGTGGTCGCCGTTATAGGTAGCCCAACCGAGCGCCAGCTCCGACAGGTCGCCCGTGCCGATGACAAA
>CAJMPM010000333.1 GCA_905215225.1 uncultured bacterium | reverse complement strand
GACCGTTGGCGTACGGAGGGCCGTCGTGCAGCACGCACTTCTTGTGACCCTCGTTCTTCTTTAGAACTTGCTCGTAGACATTGTTGTCCTGCCAGTCCTTGAGTCGCTTGGGCTCGGACTTGGAAAGACCGGCACGCATGGGAAAACCGGTCTTGGGCAGATTCATCGTCTGCTTGTACTCGTTTGCCACGGTACCCCTTTCATGTCGTGGGCGCGCACGCCCGTTGGGCACCAAAAAGGCGCCCGTCCCTGCAAGCTGGGACGAAGCGCCACAAAACGGGCTGCACGCCCGCAAAAGCTCTTCGTTTAACCACCCAGCTTAGATGCCCTCGCCCGCGTATTCGCGCGCTCGCATCCGTTACTCGGCTGGCCTGTATCGACGACCATCTCGGCGATATCTACTAAGACGTGCCTGCGCGGCACGTCCGTTGGGACCGCAGCTCCGGGGTGATATTCATCGGTCGCATGCACGGGTTCTCAGCGCTCCCCGCTCTCTGTGGCAAGCGGACGGCCGACTACTCGTCCCCATCAACGCTTATGCGGAGTATGCTAGCACGTTCCGCGCCGGCGAAAAACCCTCAACACTGGTTTTATACGTTCGAAATTTCTCGCTATTACAGCCCTCCTCTAGGAGCAAAATACCTGAAAGCACTCTATCAAACGAAAGAAGGTTGCTATGCGCACCATTGGAATGAGCGACTACACCGTTGGCGAGGATTGCTTTGACGAGCTGCCCGGCGCGCTGGCCGAGTACGGCGCGAAGAAGGTCGCCATCATTGGCGGCAAGCGAGCCCTGGCTGCGGCGCTGCCGGACATCGAGGCGGCGCTTGAAGGTACCGACGTCGAAATTCTGGAGACGCGCGTCTACGGCACCAACAGTACGCGCGCCAATATCGCCAAGGTCGAGAACTCCCCTGCCTGCCAGAAAGCCGATGTGCTCATTGCCTGTGGCGGCGGCAAGGCGCTCGACACCGTGAAGACCGCAGCTATCGAGCTCAAGAAGATCGTCTTTACGGTCCCGACGATCTGTTCCAACTGCTCCGCCGCGACCGCCATTGCCGTCGTGTACAACGACGACGGCTCGCTCGAGGGCTATTCGTACCCCAACCGACCGGCGCACATCTTCATCAACCCCAAGATCATCGCCGAGGCACCGGCAGAGTACTTCTGGGCCGGCGTGGGCGATGCCCTGTCTAAGCAGCCCGAGGTCGAGTACGCAACGAGCGCCGGCAACTTGGAGCACACGGCAGGCCTTGGTCTGGCACTCGCCCACACCTGCTCCGCGCCGCTGTTTACCTACGGCGTGCAGGGTCTTGAGGACGTGCGCCAGGACCTGTCAAGCGAGGCCGTCAAGCAGATCGCGCTCGACATCGTGGTCAACACGGGCTACGTCTCCAACCTGACCAACCAAAACGATTACTACTACAACTCGAGTGTGGCGCACGCGTTCTACAATGCGACGTGCAGCATTCCTCGCGAGGGAACCTATCTGCACGGCGAGGTCGTGAGCCTGGGCGTGCTCGAGCTGTTTGCCTATACGGGCGATACCGAGAACCTTGCGCGCTACGCCGCCTTTAACAAGCAGATGGGGCTGCCCGTGCCGCTGGAGCAGGTCGGGC
>CAJMPM010000332.1 GCA_905215225.1 uncultured bacterium | reverse complement strand
GACCCTCATCCATATTGGACGTAGACACGTCGCCATCCAGAATGCCGTTGGCACCGATAAACGCCGCGTCGATGCCCAGCGCACGCAGGGTATCCTCGGCCGTTGGCCCCACAAAAGCGGCGGTGCGACGACGGTATATACCGCCCACGAGGCACAGGTCGCAGTCTTCGCGCGCCTCGAGCAGGTTAAACACCGAAAGCGAATTAGTCACGATGCGCAGGCGAAACGCCGGCAGCATCGAGGCCATCTGCTCAACCGTGGTGCCCGTGCCCAAAAAGATGGTCGAGCCTTCCTCGATAAGCTCCACAGAACGGCGCGCAATCTGCAACTTTTCCTCGGCATGCTTCGTGCGCTTTTCGCTGTGCGAATACTCATGGCGCAGCATAGCGTGTGGACGGCCCTGCGCACTGCGGGCTCCGCCGTGCACGCGCTCAATCTCGCCCAGGCTCGCAAGCTCCTCAAGGTCACGGCGGATCGTCATATCCGAGACACCTAACGCATCCGAAATCTCCTTGACCGAGACCGTGCCCTGCTCTTCGAGCAGCTGACGAACCCTATCCTGTCGCTCTGCCTTAATCACGATGAATCCTCGCCGTTCTTTGCGCGCATATCATTCAAACAGTAACGAACAAATTGTATCAGACTCGCGCGCGTCAGAAATGAACGCCCGCACAGCTCCAATCATCACTTTTTTGAGAAAAATACCCCCTGCTTTAGTGGGGTGTAGTGATAATCTCGCCTGTTCGCGCTACAGTTTGTCGGAAATACCTCGATGTTAGGAACCAAATGATCACTTCCGAGCTTTTCGGCACCGCGCCGTGCGGCACCTCCGTTCATCGTTACACCCTCAACGGGCCCGAGATCTGCGTTCGCATTATGGACTATGGCGCCACCGTGCTGGGTATCGATGTGCCCGACATTCCCGGCAACGTGCGCGATGTGGTGCTGGGCTTCGATAAGCTCGAGGATTACTTTGACAACCCCGCCTGCTTTGGCGCGACCATCGGCCCCGTGGCAAACCGCACCGCGGGCGCCACGATCACCATCGACGGCACGGACTGGCACATGCCGGCCAACGAAGGCGTCAACAACCTGCACAGCGATCTTGAGCATGGTCTGCACAAGCGCGTATGGGACGTTGAGCTCGACGAGACTCACAACGCCGTGCGCATGACCACCTCGCTTAAGGATGGCGAGCTGGGCCTGCCCGGCAACCGAACCTTTACGGCTGCGTTTACCGTTACGCGCACCGGCGTCTTCCGCATCGAGTATGGTTGCGAGAGCGACCGCGCCACCTACGTGTCCATGACCAACCACACGTACTTTAACCTTGCCGGCCATAACGCCGGCATGGACTGTGAGCACTTATTTATCGCCAACGCTGCCCACTACTTGCCCATTAACGAGCAGAACATCCCCACCGGCGAAATCGCTCCGGTCGAGGGAACACCGTTTGACTTTCGCGAGCTGCGCCCCGTCGCGCCCGGCATGGAGGCCGACGACCCGCAGATTAAGCAGGCCCGTGGCTACGACCACTGCCTGTGCATCGATGACTATCAGTACGGCCGTAATCTGCGCCGCGCGATGCACGTCGAGGAGATGTGGACCGGCCGCGAGCTGGAC
>CAJMPM010000331.1 GCA_905215225.1 uncultured bacterium | reverse complement strand
CAAATGCATGCTTGGGAGGGTCTGAATTGCACTTTGTTGGGATGGGCCCGTTTCCCGGAGGAAGCTCTTGCTTGAAATGGGCTTGATTTGATTGTTGCGCAACTCGGATTTGGATTGTCGATTTACAGTGGCCTCGATAGGAACGCCTATGGTTGTGGGGGCCAGTATGAATTGTCCTTATTGTGGAGCTGAGTTGCGCGATGGCGTGAGGTACTGCACAGCGTGCGGGGCTGCCGTCAATGGCATCTCTGCTGATTCTGGGCTTCGGGTAAAGCCTCGGAACCACGTTGCGGTCATCCTTACCTGCATGCTGGTAATTGGCATTGTCGGCGGTAGCTGTATGGGCCTTCATCTGCGGCAGGTGTTGTCGCACTTCGTATCCGCCCATTCGGAGCACGCCATTGTGCTGGATGTCGCGGCTGCGGGCTGGGACACCGATAACGGGGCATCGCGCGTTCCGATACATATTACGGGCAAGACCATCGACGGAATAACGGTCGACAGGATTGAGTTCGTCGCCTCCGATGGCTCTGGCATCAATCTCATACAAGGTGTCTACACGCTCGAGGCAGCAGGTTCCCCTATCGCTGCGGATGGCACGATCTATCAAATTCCATGCACGAGTGCCACACTCGTCCTCGATGATGCCTTTGCCATGGGTGAAACAATCGATCTGGCCGAGCTTGCAGAACAGGATTCGATTCTCGCCTTCTGCCCCATTGATGCCGCCGATGTGACCAATGATGAAATCTATGATGCCGCTTTGCTCGCCATGACATACAGAGGCAGCGATGCCCCCGATGTCGCTGCACTGTGCCAAGCCGCAATCAATCGTCGCGATGGAGCCAGCACAAGCGGGAACTCCTTCGGAAGTTGCGGTGAAATCCGGATTAATTGAGCCTTTAGGCTGGCAAAACAGTCCTTATTTCACCGCAACTGAAACAGGGGCGCCCTCCAAGAGAGCGCCCCTGCCGGGTTTCCATAGTACTGGCGAAGCAGTCTTTGAGATCCGTCTTGCCTTAGGCCAGGAACTCCTTGGTGGTCGTCACGATGTTGGCGGCGTCCAGGCCGTACTTGTGCAGGAGCTCGGCACCCGGGCCGGACTCGCCGAATGTGTCGTTGCCGCCGATCTTCTTGAGCGGCGTCGGGCACTGCTCGCACAGGACGTCGGCAACGGCGCTGCCCAGGCCACCGATCACCGAGTGCTCCTCGACGGTCACGACGTGGCCGGTCTTGGTGGCGCTCTTGACGATCAGGTCGGAGTCGATGGGCTTAATGGTGTGCATGTTGATGACCTCGGCGTCGATACCCTCGGCAGCAAGCTGCTCGACAGCCTCGAGGGCCTCGCCGACCATCAGACCGCAGGCAATGATGGTAACGTCGGCGCCCTCGCGCATGATGATGCCCTTGCCCAGTTCAAACTTGTAGGTCTCGGGGTCATTAATGACCGGCGAGGCCAGACGGGCAAAGCGCATGTACACAGGGCCGTCGCACTCGTAGGCGGCGCGCGTCACGGCGCGGGCCTCGACGTCGTAGGCGGGAACGATGACGGTCATGCCGGGAATAACGCGCATAAGGGCGATATCCTCGCAGCACTGATGCGTGGCGCCGTCTTCACCGACCGAGATAC
>CAJMPM010000330.1 GCA_905215225.1 uncultured bacterium | reverse complement strand
TGCCTCGTCAATTTCGACGACGGCAACGCCGCCGGCGGGAATCGTCACGGTCTCCCCCGTACCCTCAAAGCGCTCGCGATCATCGATATCGCTGTAGGCGCGGGTGCAGGTGAGGCCTGCCTTGGGGGCAACCTCGACGGTCAGGTCGCCGTCGAGCGGAGCGAGCACGGCATGGTAGCGACGGTGACCGACCAGATCGGCAGTTGCGGCCTCGCGGGCATAGACCCACCAGTACACCAACGAGTCGCCGATGGAGTACGCCACGTCGTGCTGCAGGTCGGCAACACCATCGAGCGCCTGTCCGGTACGCATCCACTTCTTGACGGACTTCATCTGGGCGTCGAAATCGGCGCGCGAGTTAAAGACATGCATGGCTTATGCCTCCTTAATGGGTGCCAGCGCCTGAGCCAGATCGGCAGACGTCAGCGGTCGCAGGGACACCTCAAAGCTGAAGCTCTCAAAACGGGTGCGATAGGAATCGAGCACCTCGGAACCCCAAGAGTTCGAACCAAGGCCGAGCAGCTGGTCGTTGATGTTGACCGTGACCGTGTCGCCCTTGACAAGGTCATAGACGTGCTTGGCGTTATCGATGGCCTCGCAGCTATAGGGCCATGCCGAGAACGAGAACGGGTTGGAGGCAGCGTCAACCGGACGGGTTACCAGCACGCCGTCACCGTGGCTGGAGCGCAGGGCAACCCAGCGGGTACCCTCGCGGTTGGCGCAGTCCTGAGGCATAACGTAGGGCGTGAACATGTCGTCGACCGTAGTGCGGTAATGACCGACCGGGTTGGCGCGCAGCGAGTCCGGATAGTTCTCGCCCGGGCCGTGGCCATACCACTCGACGGCACGATCGCAACCGGGGACTTCGAAGGAGATGCCGATGCGCGGGATGATGTCCGAATAGTCTCCGTAGGGCTCGCCGGATACCTTGAGGTCGACGCGACCGCTCGGAAGCACGGTGTAGACGAGCTCGACGCGCATGCCGAACGCGCGGACGGGAGGAGCGATACGCTGGCTCACGGTAACGACGACCGCATTGCCGTCCTGCTTCCAAGAAACCTTGCGGGTAGACGTCTGCATCACATCGATGAAGTTGTCCTTCCACAGGGAGTCATACTCCTGGGCGTGGTTATCGACGAGCGGATGCCAAAAACCAACCTGGGGACCGGAGGTCATGACGTCGCGGCCGGATGCCTTCCACTCGCTCACGGTACCGTTAACCTTGCTGAAGGTTAGCTCGCCGTTGAGGGAGCGAATGCGAATCTCCTGCTCGGTCTCCTCGACCGTAAGCTCAGGACGAGTGGGGGGCGCGATGGCCGGCGCCGGATGGTTTGCGATGGCAAACTGGCTTGCACCCAGCTGGAACATCGGCTCGCACCAGGCGGGAGCAGCCATGGTGTAGGCGTGCACGGTCAGCAGGGTCTCGCCCACCGCAGCCTCGCGAATCATCAGCGGAAGCTGGACGGACTCGCCGGGGGCAACCGCGCCGGGCACGAGCGTCTTGCGGCAGACCACATCGCCGTCCACCAGGGTCTCGGCCGACAGGCAGACATCCTCGAGGGTGGTAAACCAACGCTTGTTGGTGACGGTCAGCTCGCCTGCCTCAGCGTCATAAGCCATGCGAACTGGGC
>CAJMPM010000329.1 GCA_905215225.1 uncultured bacterium | reverse complement strand
GGCATCCAGTCGGTCGAATCCTCGGGTGCCAGATGGTTGGCGTATGTGTTGTCCTTAGGATTCATGTGGCCGCGCATGACCACGGGACCGCGGCGGTACGTCTCGTCGTAGGCAGGCTCGCCCTCGACGTTCTCATTCTTAATCATGGGTACTCCTATCGAGAAAAAGAAAAACGGGCGGGGTCGACGCCATGCGTCAAACACCCGCCCGAGCATCAACTATTCGGTATGGTACCCACGATGCATCAAGCACTTGCAAGCTATCGGTCAGCGGTCGCGCAGCCGGTGTCAGCGAATGCGACGACCGGCTGGCGCTCGACCATTGCCGTTGCCCACGCTCTGCAAGCGTGTCTGTCGCCCTTAGTAATCCACCGCGGCAGGGCTGTTCATCCAGTCGCTCACGAACGCGCCGTAACGGCCCTCGATAATGGCCTGGCGGGCACGCTGCATAAGGTTGAGCAGGTAGTAGATGTTGTGCATCGACAGCAGAATACCGCCGAGCATCTCCTTCTGCGTGACCATGTGACGGATGAGCGCGCGGCTGTAGCCGCCCGTGCACACCGGGCAGGTGCAGGTGGGATCGATGGGGCCGTCGTCGTGCGCAAAGCGCGCGTTGCGGAAGTTGAGGCGACCCTCGCTGGAGAACGCCGTACCCATGCGACCGGTGCGCGTCGGCAGCACGCAGTCGAACATGTCGATGCCCACGCCCACACCGCGCACGAGGGTGGTGGGGTTGCCGACGCCCATCAGGTAGCGCGGCTTGTGCTTGGGCATGTACTCGCTTACGAGCGGTGCCAGGGTCTCGAACATGGTCTCGTGGTCCTCGCCCACCGAGTAGCCGCCGATGCCGTAACCGGGGAAGTCGCCGCACTCCTCCAAATGGCGCAGCGAGCGCAGGCGCAGATCTAGGTGCATGCCGCCCTGAACAATGCCAAAGAGCGCCTGGTCGTCGCGGGTATGCGCCTTATAGCAGCGCTCGGCCCACATACTCGACAGCTCAACGGCGCGCTCAACGTAGGCGCGCGTGGCGGGATAGCCCGGACACTGGTCGAGCTGCATGCAGATGTCGGAGCCGAGCTTCATGGCGATTTCCATGTTGTCCTCGGGCGTCCAGAACACATGGCGGCCGTCGTAGTCGATGACGATAAAGCGCACACCCTCGTCGGTGAGCTTGACGGCGTCGTTGTGGCTGAACACCTGGAAGCCGCCGAGTCGGTAAGAATGGGGCCATGCCAGTTCATAAACTTGTGCAGTCCGCCCAGCTCGGCGATGGTGTCCTCGCCGGGACGCATGGACAGGTGATAGGTATTGGCAAGCACGATCTGGGCGCCGAGCTGTTTGACGGTCTCGGTAGGAATACCCTTGACGTTTGCCTTGGTGCCCACGGGCATGAAAATCGGCGTCTCGATGTCGCCGTGCGGGGTATGTAGCACGCCGGCGCGCGCGTGCGTGGTCGGATCCTCGGCGATCAGATCGAATTTAAAAAGGCTCTGGTCCATAAACTGGAACTCCTTGGTTGCGGTTCATACGCAAACCATTATACGGGCAACCCGCAAGAAGCACCGACTCGACAGAAACTGGCGCAAAGGAAACCTGACCCCTTGTCCCAATGCACCAGGATAAAAATGATCCG
>CAJMPM010000328.1 GCA_905215225.1 uncultured bacterium | reverse complement strand
GCGTTTTGACGCGCCGTCCGAGCTGCCATCGCAAGCGAGGCGGCTTTATGGGTCGAGCCGGTATCGACCTGTTTATCGAAGACGGTGCCTACACCACGCTTTCCTCTGCGGTGGTCATCTTGGTGGTGCTCACGTTGCTGTTTTCGTCGGCGGCGGCGATATGGAGCATGTCGCGCGCGGGGGACACCCAGGCGGCTGCCGATAGCGGCGCGCTGGCAGGCGCCAATGTGGTGGCGTCCTACCATACGGCTGCGACAGTGGTGGATGCGAGCATATTGAGCTTGGGCCTAGCGGGGTTTGCCACGATCGGCACCGGCTTGGTCGCCATCCTTATTCCGGGTGCCGAGCTTGCCGCGGGCGATATGGTCGACACGGGGATCGAGATCATTAAAACTCGCAATAAGTTTGCCAAGAGTGCATCAGAGGGCCTGCAGAAAATCGAGACGGCTCTACCGTATCTGGTTGCCGCGCGAGCTACGCAGGCCGTGTCGGCGCAGGATACCGAGGGTGCGACCTATACCGGTACGGCGCTTGCCGTGCCCAGGACGTCCGAGTCGGATTTCGTTGCGCTCGAGGGTTCTGAGATCTCGACCGATGCCATTAAAGACACATCGAAAGATCTGGAGCGCGCAGCAGATGAGCTGCAGAAGGCCTTGGAGGAGACGGCGAAAGCAAAAGAACGCGCCTGGCTTGCGGATTGCGGTGGATCGGTTCCGGCTTCGGTCGGTAGCTGTTCATGCATGTGGGAACGTACGAGGAGTTTGGCAAAGCTCTCGGGTGAGCAGAACCCGCATTATGCCTCGAGCAATTCGTGGGAGCCACAGGTGGCGCTCGACCGCGCGAAGACCTACTACCGGCAACGCCTGGCAGACGAAAAACCGCAGGGTTCAAGCGTCGAGACGAAGGCGGAGTCGGCGGCGCGCAAGGCGTTTTACACCTATGCGAGTACAGAGGTCAATCGTGCATATGTAACCGAGGACGGAGATGAAGTCGCTTCCTATATCCCGCTGTTGCCGCGCAACACTGACGAGGTGCGAGCGACGGAACTCTATACCGATACGGTGTGGCCAACCAGTGCCATCGATGGCAAGACGTATCTGCATTACGGAACGAGTTGCCCCAACTATAAGAAGGGGGCGCCATGCGGGCTGGCCTCGGTTGCTGCTTATGACGGGCAGGACAAATGCAATAGATGCCATTTTGGTGTTTCGTCGCTCGGCGCCGTTGCGGCTCCTTCGACTTCTATCGAAAACGGCTTCGAGTACCACTTTGATGAGTTCAAAGGCGCTCTGGAAGACTACGTCGAATGCCGCAACAAAGAGCTCGAGCTCATGCGCCAGACCGAGGACGAGGCTGACCGTGCGGGCAATGCGTTTGACGAGGCCATTAAAGCGCTTTCGGGCGAGCGTCCGCGTATCGCTCCGCCCGGTCGCAATGGCGTGGTCGTCTTTGCGGTTTCGGGTGCCATCTCGAGCCCCGATGAGCTCAGCTCTTCGTTTAACGCGGCGGTCAGGCTTGGCGAGCGCGGTGCTATCTCTGCTGCGGTGCTGGCACCCGATGACGCGACGGCGCAGAACAACGTTCTCTCGCGGTTTTTCTCGACGCTGGAGGAGCGTTCGGGCGGCGTTGCCGGCGTGCTCGACGGCGTT
>CAJMPM010000327.1 GCA_905215225.1 uncultured bacterium | reverse complement strand
ATAGCCGAGGCTCTCCATCTCGGCCTTAATGCAGGCGACAACCTCACCCTCCTCGCAGGACTCAGAGGGGTGGCTAATCATTGCGCGAAGAAAACGCGTCATATCAGCACGATGGGACTCAGCAGCAGCCTTGATAGCGTCGAAATCGAGTTCTTTAGCCATTGTTCATAACCTTTCATACGAAGGGATCTACCTGTGAGGTGGCGGAGCGATACCTATTTGCTCCGCCCAGTATTAGCAAGTGGGGTATTCGCCCTCCCAGACAATGCGACGGTACTGATCCGGATCGGTGTCGCCTTCGGTGGAGAAGCAGAGCACGGAGCTCGTCTTGTCCAGGCCGATGAGCTCCTTGAGCTCGGCGTACTCGGGATCGAGCATGAGGGTCTCGACCAGGCCGGTGGTCACAGCGCCGGACTCGCCGGAGATGACGCGCGGGTCGCCCTTCTCGGGAGCGCCCAGGGTGCGCATGCCGCGAGCGGTGACCCAGTCGGGGCAGGACACGAAGGCGGTGGCGTGGTTGCGCAGGATATCCCAGCCCAGGATGTTGGGCTCGCCGCAGCACAGACCGGCCATGATGGAGGGCATGTCACCGTCCACGATGCGCGGAGCGCCGTCGCCGGCGGCAGCGCCCTTGTACAGACAGGCGGCAGGCGCGCACTCGACCACGACGAAGGTGGGCGGGTTATCGGGATACAGGTTGGTGAAGTAGCCCACCACGGCGCCGGCGAGCGAGCCTACGCCAGCCTGGACAAAGACGTGCGTCGGGCGGTTGATGGCCATCTCGCGCAGCTGCTCGGCTGCCTCGGAAGCCATGGTGCCGTAGCCCTCCATGATCCAAGACGGGATCTTCTCGTAGCCCTCCCAGGCGGTGTCTTGAACGATAACGCCGCGCTCGCAGGCGTCGGCCTCGGCGGCGGCCATACGCACGCACTCGTCGTAGTTGACCTCTTCGATGGTCACCGTGGCGCCCTCGGCGGCGATGTTATCGAAGCGGGGCTTGGTGGAACCCTTGGGCATGTGCACGACGGCCTTCTGGCCCAGCTTGTTGGCAGCCCATGCCACGCCGCGGCCATGGTTGCCGTCGGTGGCGGTAAAGAAGGTGGCCTGGCCAAAGTCCTTGGCAAGCTGATCGGAGGTCAGGTAATCGAAGGTGCACTCGGCAACGTCCTTGCCGGTCTCGTCGGCAATGTAGTTGGCCATGGCAAACGAGCCGCCCAGGACCTTAAAGGCGTTGAGGCCAAAGCGATAGCTCTCGTCCTTAACGCACAGGTTGGACAGACCCAAGCGCGCAGCCTGACCGTCCAGGCGGGCAAGCGGGGTGACGGTATATTGAGGGAACGACTGGTGGAAGGCGCGGGCTTTCTTCACGTGGTCGAGGCTCATGATTCCCAAGTGCTTGTCATCGCTCTTGGGCATCGTGTTGCCCGCCCACTGGAGCTTATCGGCCATACGGTGAACTCCTTAAGTCCTCTCTTGCCGGCCCCCGCATACGCGTTTCAGCCCGATCCCATTCACACGGCTGAACTTTTATGTGGATGCCAAACAAAAAGTTTGTTAGTAATGTTCTATCACACTTTTTGATTGGCATACCTAACGAATTGTTTGTTGCCGTAATCGGTACTTTTTCACCGCCGAACGGTCATGAATGGGGGTGCGGACGATTTCTTGGACCGCGCCTAGGCGTATCCAAGCTTCCTG
>CAJMPM010000326.1 GCA_905215225.1 uncultured bacterium | reverse complement strand
CTCGAGCTCTTTGACGAGGACGGATCTTCCGTCTCCATCTCAAAGTCCGATGAGCCCACGGCGCCTCGCGGCACCGTATCGCTGCCTCTCGTAGGCCGTGTCGCTGCAGGGATTCCTATTCTTGCCGAGCAGAATATCGAGGACACCTTTACTATCCCAACAGAGATCGCAACGGACCAGGGGTCCTTTATCCTCGAGGTCCACGGCAATTCGATGATTAACGTCGGTATCTATAACGGCGACTACATCATCGTCCGCGGGCAGAAGAGCGCCATGAATGGCGAGATTGTCGTGGCCATGATCGATGGTTCCGCAACAGTCAAAACGTTCTATAAGGAACAGGGACGCGTTCGCTTGCAGCCCGAAAACGACACTATGGAGCCTATCTATGCGACAAATCCCACAATCCTGGGCAAGGTCGTCGGCTTGATGCGCCGGTTCTCGTAATGCAAAAACGCATCACGGTCTTTGATACCATTCGCGGGTTTACCATGCTGTCGATGGCGGGATTTCATGCCTGCTACGACCTTGCCTACCTATATGGTTGGAAGATGCCCTGGTTTACCCAGACCATCTTCCAAGACATCTGGCGCGCCAGCATCAGTTGGGTATTTTTGTTTATTGCCGGCTGGATGTGCACTCTCTCGCGCAACAACATCAAGCGTGCCGCCAAATATGCCGTTGCCGCTTTGATCGTATGGATTGCAACGACGCTCGTCTCAGTCGATGACTCGGTAAACTTCGGCATCATTTTCTGCATGGCGGCGTGCACCGCCATTGTTGCACTCGCGCGCCCGGTTCTCGATAGAGTGCCAGCAGTTTGGGGTATAACGATTTGTCTCATACTCTTTGCCTGTACCTGGAGCATTCCTAAAACGGTCTACCCTATCCCCTATCTAGCTTGGCTGGGGTTCCCAGGTCCAGACTTTGTCTCCGGTGATTACTATCCGCTCATCCCATTCTTATTTATGTACCTCACAGGCTTCTTTGCCGCCCACGCCGCACAGAATTCTAGCCGCGTGGCGCCAGCATGGTCCTATGAGAATCACGTTCCGGCGCTCGCCAGCCTTGGACGTCATGCACTCCCCTTTTATCTGCTGCATCAGCCCATCATTCTGGGCATTTTGGAGCTCGCCTACTCGGTGCGGTAACGCTCTAGACGCGGCGCGATTCGGGCCGGCAACTTCGCCACAATGCGAACTCCGTCCTCTAGATATTCCTCATGCAGAAGGGTTCCCTGCTCATGCACCAGCGTGATGAGGGCGCCCTCACGATACGGGATATCAGCGGAGAGCAACACATCGGTGGCAGCCGCCTCACGAGCAATACGGTCGACGAGATCGTCGAGTCCCTCGCCCGTCTGGGCCGAGAACAGCACGGCCTCGGGATAGCGACGACGGAAACTCAATCGATCAACGCTATCGAGAAGATCGATTTTATTGAATACGGTCAGCGTTAAACGCTCTCCAGCGCCGATCTCATCAAGCACGCGGTCGACAGCCTCCAGCTGCCGCTCATAGTCCTCGTCAGACGCATCTACGACTTTGAGAATTAGATCGGCACCCAACACCTCGGACAGCGTCGATTTAAAGGCATCGACCAGACCATGCGGCAGCTTTTGAATAACGCCGACGGTATCGGTAATCGTCATACCGCGACCGCCGGGCAAGCGATACGCCCGCGTCGTCGGGTCGAGCGTA
>CAJMPM010000325.1 GCA_905215225.1 uncultured bacterium | reverse complement strand
ACATATTTGGGAATTCCCAGGGCCTCGTTCATGCGGTCGACCCAATCGATAAAGGCCTCGGCCGCCAGGCTGTCCTGCGCGGTAGCCGGCGCAATGCCCGCCATGCGAGCAAGATCGGCAAGCTTGGGGGCGGCGGCGTCACCATAAGCGCGAAGCATGTGCGGCAGGATGATCGCGTTGGCCAAACCGTGCGGAATTCCGTATCGGCCGCCCAGACTGTGCGCGATGGCATGCACATATCCGACATAGGAGCGGGTAAACGCAACGCCCGCCTTATACGCCGCCGAAAGCATATTGCGACGAGCGCGCATGTCGTCACCATGCTCATAGGCCTCGAGCAAATTGTCGTGGATAAGCTGCACCGCCTGTCGCGCCATCTTGCGCGTATAGGGCGTGGTGCTTCGCCCGATAAAGGCCTCAACGGCATGCGTCAGGGCGTCCATGCCCGTCTGCCCCGTAATGGAGGCGGGCAGACCGCACGTAAACTCGGGGTCGTGGACTGCAAAACGCGGGATGAGCACAAAGTCGTTAATGGGGTACTTGTAGTGCGTCTCGTCATCGGTAATTACCGCCGCAAGCGTGACTTCGCTTCCCGTACCGGCGGTAGTGGGAACGGCGATGAGCAGCGGCAGGCGACGATGAATCCGCAGCAGGCCGCGCATCTTGTTGATGGGCTTGTTTGGCTGCGCAATGCGTGCGCCCACGCCCTTGGCACAGTCCATGGCCGAGCCACCGCCAAAGCCGATAATGGCCTGGCAGGCGCTCTCTCGATACAGGGACGCCGCTTCCTCCACATTTAAGACCGTAGGATTCGCTGATGTTTTGGCATAGACCGCAGCGCCAATTCCCTTGGACGTGAGCGCTGTCTCGCGCGGTGCCGTGAGCCCCAGACGGGCAATGCCGGGATCCGTCACGATAAGAACCCGTTGTATCGAACGCTTTTGAAGCACTGTGGGCACACCCTCAGCGTGCTCCAGAATGCACGGCTCGGTATAGGGCAGCACTGGCAATGCGATGCGAAAAACCGTTTGATACGTTCGGCACCAGGCGCGGCGGGCTAGATGCATAAAGGAAACTCCCTCATTTGTTGATTGGTCAACATTTGCTCGACCGATTGTACTCAGCAGAGATCGCAGACGTCCTGCCAATCGTTAATCAATCAACATCTTCATATCTCAAAATTGTTTTATTAAAAATCATTCCTAATAGGCTTCACATTTGGTTGCATTTATGGATAATAGAACTCGTCAAGACGCACGTCCGGAGAGGGCCCTTACGGGACCGGACAAGCGCCCCATCGCCATCGATCGAAAGGATCGAATCATGAAATTTGTTTGCCCCGTTTGCGGTTATGTGGAAGAGTTCGACGGCGACCAGCTGCCCGAGGATTTTAAGTGCCCCCAGTGCGGCGTTCCCGGTTCTCGTTTCCTGAAGCAGGAGGAGGGTCAGCTCGAGTGGGCTGCCGAGCACGTCGTGGGCGTCGCCAAGATGGAGGGCGTCTCCGAGGACATCGTTGCCGACCTGCGCGCCAACTTTGAGGGCGAGTGCTCTGAGGTCGGTATGTACCTGGCCATGGCTCGCGTCGCTCATCGCGAAGGCTATCCCGAGATCGGCCTGTACTGGGAGAAGGCTGCCCACGAGGAGGCAGAGCATGCCGCCAAGTTCGCTGAGCTCCTGGGCGAGGTCGTGACCGATTCCACCAAGAAG
>CAJMPM010000324.1 GCA_905215225.1 uncultured bacterium | reverse complement strand
TGCGTCCGGGCAAGGGAATCGTGGAGGGATGCGACGTCCGGTGCGTGAGGCACGACGGAGTCTTCCGTCAAGGCGAGTCCCTCGATTATATCCATGCGATAGGTGCGCTGCTCATCGACTGTGATGTCCCAGGCAATCAGGTATGTTTGGTCGCCGTTTGCCGTAATGCGCAAGGGGTCGACCAGACGCTCGCGTGGCCGTGCATCGTCCATCGAGCGATACGAGATGCGGCAGCGAACGCCGTCCTGAATGGCGCAGCTCAGCTGCTGCCAGTGCGACCCGTGGTTGACGGTGTCAAAGACGCGCTGGTTATAGCCGAGCTCTTCGGGTAGAAGGGCATGTCGAATCCGAGCTGCCGTATGCGGCTCGATCCCCAACGATTCAAGTTCATGGTTGAGCACAGCGCCCTCGGCGGCACTCAAGCGCAGCGGTAGCACACGCCCGGCGTCACCGGTGAGGACCACACGCTCGCCGTGGCATTCGCAGATGATGCGCGCACCAGATTCTCGGTCCGCGAGCGTCGAGACGATCTCGAGAATCTCGTCGAGCGATACTCCCGTGATGTCAAAGCGGCCGCAAATCTCGGTTCGTGTCATGCCGCTCTCGCCGGCGGCGTAGAGGGCCTCCATGATGTCGATGGCGCGCGAGAGGCTCTGCTCGCTGGTGAGTTTACGCACGGGCATACTCGTGCACCGTCCTTTCAATGAGGTGGTTCCACGCCTGCTTGAGCGATTCGGGGGCCACAGGCCTCATGCCGTCCATGGCGTGGGCCATGCAAAATGAGGCGGCGGCTTCAAGGTCACGCACGTCAACGGTCCAGGTCCATCCCGCATCGGTGTGTGCGAGATCACCTCGCCCGCGCGTGAGGCCGTTGATCATATCGATCTGCGCCTGAGGGGCGAACGAGAACGTGGCTGCAACGGGCGGTCGGTCGGCAAAATCGAATTCAAAGAACAGATAGTCGTTGAGATTGAAGTCCGCAGGGATGGCGTAGGCCTTCGAAGGACGCCATGCGCGAACGATACGGTCGCAGCGGAATGTCCTGATGTCGTCGGTGACATTGTCGAGGCCGCAGAAGTACGCCACGCCCTCGCGCTCGAACATGCCGTAGACGCAGACGGTGCGTTCTTTCTGCTCGCCGCGTCCGTTCTGATATAAAAATCGCAGCGCGCATCGCTCGGCAAAGGCGCTCCATACCGCATCGACGGTGGGAGAGCGGCGGATTGGTACTTCGTCCACCGCCGACATGCCGGTGAGGTAGGCAATTTTGGAGCGAATATCGGCAAGCGGCGCGGCAAAGGTGGAAGAGCCGGCCGCTAGCGTCTGGTCGATGGCGTTGAGTAGGATATCGGCGTCGTCTGCGGTGATGAGGCCGCCTGCAGCAAACGTGTGCTCGCGGTCGATTGTCCACGAGCTTTCCTCGGTCTCCTGCGCACCGGCGGGGCGAACCTCCTTGATTAAGATGCCACGCTCGAGCAGTTTGTCACGATCGCGCCGAAACTTGCGCTTATCCGAGTCGATGTTGCCCGAGCCATATCCCAGGTCAGAATCCAAGACGATCTGCTCGGTCGTCAGCGGTTCGGGGGAGCTGTTGAGCACAAAGAAAAGATAGAGGATGCGCTGAGCACTTTAGACGAAACTGGGAAACGAAATTCACTTTATAATTGTCTCGGAAGCATCGATTGACGTCAAAGCGTCCTCGCAACAGAAAG
>CAJMPM010000323.1 GCA_905215225.1 uncultured bacterium | reverse complement strand
GCAGAGTAATCTCGCGCACGCCCTGGCGCACAAGCCCGGTCACCTCATCGACAATCTCCTCGAAGGGACGACTCTTCTCGCGACCACGGACGTAGGGCACGATGCAGTACGTGCAAAAGTTGTTGCAACCCGTCATGATGGGCACCCAAGCGTGATACTGCGTCTCGCGATGCCACGGCATACTCATGGCGTCGGTATCCTCATGCTCATTCGTGCGGATATGGCGCTTGCCATCCAAAAACGCCTCGGCGATAAGCTCGGCCACGTGAGCAATAGAATGGGTACCAAAAATCACGTTGACGTTATCGACGTTGGTGAGCAAACCCTCGCCATCGCGCTGGGCGATGCAGCCGCCCACGGCGACCACACGCTTACCCGAAGGCGAAGGAGGCAGGCTCTTGCAGGAATTGCACTGACCATAGAGGCGAGTATCGGCAGCCTCGCGCACACAGCACGTCATGAACACGACAATGTCAGCATGCTCCGGATCGAGCGCCATAAGGCAGCCATAAGAGTCGAGCAGGCCACTCACGCGCTCGGAGTCGTGCTGATTCATCTGGCAGCCGAATGTGCGGATAAAGTAGGTTTTACCGGCAAGAATATCGCGTACGGAACGCTGGTCCATGAGCATACATCCTAACGATGGTATCGACGGGGCGCATAGGTGCTACAAGCGTGCAGATGGCTCGTTTACGCAACAGGCTTAACGTCGTCCATGACGACGTTATCCATAGCAGCCCGATTAATCTGGTGAACGTAGATAGAGAGACGGATTGCCGTGCGCGACTCCCCGTTAATGAGGATGTCGGAGAACACCGGCGCGCAGGAGACATCAAAGCCGGTCGGAATCAGAAAGCCGCGCGCAATGGCAACGGCCTTAATGGCCTGGTTGACGGCACCGGCACCGACGCATTGAATGTTGACGGGGACGCCATCTTTGACCATGCCGGCAATGGCGCCGGCAACGGACGCGGGCGATGATTTGCTTGATACCTTCAGGCAATCCATGAAGAAACTCCTGCGTTTAAAAGTACGTTTTAACTGCAATAACTGTATCGTACCGAGCGGACTCGGTAAAGATTTTATTCCTCTTTGGCAAGATCGAACGTCACCGTGATGCGATCACGCGAAACGCGAATCTTAGGGTCGCCGCACAGATTGAGGTAATACCGGGCAGCGAGGTCGTTAAAGTCACGCTCGACCGCACGCGAAAACTGCGCCATATCATCCTTGGCGATGCGAAGACCTCGACGGTCCTTGGCAAGATCGACGGGAGCCGGCGCATGCGAGGTGGAATCACGCTCGCGCAGCAGGCGCGCGGTCACGCCGCGAACGGGCTTAATCTCTCCCGACAGAATACGGTGGGCAGTGCGCTCGGACATCTCAAGGCCCAGACCAGAGCAGATCCGGATAAAGTCCTCGGCATCCGAGGCAAGACCCAAGCGATCGATAACTGGAAGCTCGCACTCGTCGTCGATAAAGAGCAGGCGCGACGTATCGAGTCGGCTCGAAGCCTGAGCGTACAGGGTCGCAGCGATCTCGGACGGAGAACCCAGATACACATCGCAACCACGCAGCTCCTCAAGGGCGAACTCGCAGGCTGCGCGAATGATGTTGTGAGGGCCACGAGCGCATACATAGCGGCCGGCTTCATCTTTAACCGCCTGAGGCCAGCTCGACTGGTCGGCTCGCTCACCCAGACGATCGGTGGCTACGCACACCTTAAGCG
>CAJMPM010000322.1 GCA_905215225.1 uncultured bacterium | reverse complement strand
ACTGGGCGACCTCTTTCGCTCCGATTTCTTGGCTGTGCTTTTTATCAGGCATGATTTTGTTGTCGTTACGAGCATCTGCTCGCGCGTGCACGTCATGTATCTGGGCCAAATCGTAGAAGAGATCGCCGCCTGCGGCCTTATGGAGCGCCCGCGCCACCCGTATGCCCAGGGGCTCATCGCGAGCATTCCGCCACTCGAAGGCGAGCGAGTTGACACGCTGGCGGATATTCCGGGCATAGTGCCGCCGCTTACGGCAATACCCCGTGGATGCCGCTTTGCGCCTCGTTGCGCCCGGGCGGACGAGCGTTGTCGAGCGCCGGAGCCTCACCTGGTTGCCGTGAATGCGTGCGACCGGTCTAAATGCTGGCTTGTCGAGAAAGGGGAGTGCCATGGCTGTTGATAGCGAAGCCCTGCTTAGGGTCTCACATCTGACTAAAACGTATCCCATGCCGGGCTCAGGTTTTAAGCGTCAGGTCTTTACCGCCGTGGACGATCTGTCGTTTGAGATCGCGCCGGGCGAGGTCTATGGCCTGGTTGGCGAATCCGGATCGGGCAAGTCGACGACTGGACGCCTGATCTGTGGTCTCGAACGTGCGGATTCCGGCTCGATTGTCTATCGCTGGCACGACCTCGCCACGATGTCGGTGCGCGAGCGCAAGCCGTTTCGCCGCGAGATCCAGCTGGTATTCCAGGATAGCTCTACGGCTTTTGACCCGCGCAACCGTGTCGGCCGCATTTTGGAGGAGCCGCTGATTATCGCCGGCGTGCGCGATGCGGATGAGCGCCATGGGCGCGCGCTCTCGGCCCTGGCCGCGGGCGGTCTTCTGGCAGAGCATTATGACCGCTATCCGCATGACCTTTCGGTGGGACTGCGTCAGCGACTCAATCTGGCACGGGCGCTTATTTGCGAGCCGCGCCTTGTGGTATGCGACGAGCCGGTCTCGGCGCTTGACGTGTCCGTTCAGGCCCAAGTGCTCAACTTGCTTCGCGACCTGCAGCGCACGACGGGCGTGGCGCTGCTGTTTATCACGCATGATATGCGTGTGGTTCGGCATATGTCCGACCGGATTGGCGTGCTCTACCACGGTCGTCTTGTCGAGGAAGGCGCGGCCGAGGATGTGATCGCGCATCCGAGCGATCCGTATACGCAGGAGCTTATCGACGCCATTCCCTAGAGGATGCTTCCTTTTGGGTATGGTGTGGGTTCGTTGTTTAATTGTCGGTATATCGGTGCAAGAGAGGGGAACTACTATGGCCGATATCGAGGAACAGCCGTTGCCGCGCACGTTTGAGGAGTTCAACGAGCAACGCAAGGCGGCGTTTATTCGCGTCAAGGATTACAAGCAGGCCGGCAATCGCCTGGTCGGCTTTTTGTGCAGCTATACGCCGCTCGAGATCATCGATGCTGCGGGCGCTGCAAGTGTGGCCTTGTGCGGCTGCCGGCAAATCTGAGTCCGCTCATCAAGTCGACGTACGGTTTTGCCTATTCGCAAAAGTGCCCGTTTACGTACTTTAGCGACATGATCATCGGCGAGACCACCTGCGACGGCAAAAAGAAGATGTACGAGCTACTCAACGAGCTCAAGCGCACGCACATTCTGCATCTTCCGCAGGGTCGCGATCGCACCTACGAGCGTGAAGGCTGGTACGAGGAGTGCCGCCTGCTCAAGGAGGAACTCGAGAACTTCTACGGTATTACGATCACCGATGACGACCTGCGCGCTGCCGTCCG
>CAJMPM010000321.1 GCA_905215225.1 uncultured bacterium | reverse complement strand
TTCGGTACAAATAACCGCAGACTACAGACCGCGCCACGCCAACCACTCAGGAGCGGACACCATCCATGACCCAGATCCTTCTCTTTATCGGCCTCGTCATCATTTTGTGCCTGACCATCAAACCCGTCGGCAAAAAACTCCCCTTCCCCACCCTGCTCTTCTTTATCGCACTCGGCATGCTGCTGGGCGTTAACGGGCCGGCGCACATCGACTTTAGCGACTACGCGCTTACCGAAACCGTCTGCAGTACGGCGCTGCTGTTCATCATGTTCTACGGCGGCTTTAACACCAACATCGACCGCGCCAAGCCCGTCGCCGTGCCCGCTTTACTGCTGAGCACGCTCGGCGTTATCGCTACCGCCGGCATCACGGGCGCCTTTGCGCATTTTGCACTAGGCTTCGACTGGATCGGCGGCCTGCTGCTGGGCTCGGTCGTGGCATCGACCGATGCGGCCAGCGTCTTTAGCGTGCTGCGCGAGCACAACCTTTCGCTAAAGGGCGCGACTGACTCGCTGCTCGAGGTCGAATCGGGCTCCAACGACCCCGTCGCCTACATGCTTACCGCGGTGCTCGCGACCCTCGCGGCGGGCGGCGACATCGACATTCCCGTGCTGTTGGCCAAGCAGATCATCCTGGGCGTGGGACTGGGCCTTGCCATCGGCTGGACATCCAGCCGCCTGATTGAACGCGCGCACGCAACGGCCGAGGGCGCGCAGACCATCTTTTTGTTCGCCGTGGCGATCGTTGCCTACGCGCTGCCGAGCTACCTGGGCGGCAACGGCTTTTTGGCCGTATACCTGGCAGGCATTGTGCTGGGTGCAAGCGACATCACCGGCAAGGTCGAGATGGCGCACTTCTTTGATACCCTCACCGAAATGGCCGAGATGACCATCTTCTTTTTGCTGGGCCTGCTCGTCACGCCCGCGCGCCTGCCGCAAATGCTGTTGCCGGGCCTGGCGCTCATGGCGTTTATGCTCTTCGTGAGCCGCCCCATCGCCGTCGGCGTGCTCCTGGCGCCCTTTAAGACGAACCCCCGCCAGGTCGCGCTCGTAAGCTGGGCGGGTCTGCGCGGCGCGGCTTCGGTCGTGTTTAGCCTCTTTGCCGTGGTGGTCGGTGTTCCCGGTGGGCACGACCTATTTGACCTGGTCTTTGTGATTGCCGCGTCGAGCATTGTAGTGCAGGGCTCGCTGCTACCGGCAGTGGCGAAAAAGCTCGACATGATCGACGCGGAAGGCGACGTGCGCCGCACTTTTAACGATTACCGCGACGAGGACGGCTTGTCGTTCGTCAAGCTCAAGGTGGGCGCAGGGCATCCGTTTGCCGGTCGCTCGCTTGCGGACATTGGCAGCATCACCGACATGCTCGTGGTCCTGGTGCTGCGCGACGGTGCGCACCCGGTGCTACCCAACGGCGATACCGTAATTGAGGAAGGAGACCTTCTGGTGATGGCCGCGCCGACGTTTGAAGAGCGTGCCGAGGTAACATTGCGCGAGGTCACCGTAACGCCCCACGGTCGCCTGGCAGGACTGCGTCTGCGCGACGTGCCACAAGGCAAGCACCCGTTTATCGTGGTGATGCTCAAGCGCGACGGCCAAACGATCATCCCCGACGGCAACACCCTAATATACGCCGGCGACGAAGCCGTCATTGCCACACTGGCGTCGTAGTGACCAGGAGGTAGTCAATTTGCGACGAAGAGATCAAGCGCCTAGAGAACCTCATGCCTTCGCTTGCAGTTTTGGATTTGCCTGAGG
>CAJMPM010000320.1 GCA_905215225.1 uncultured bacterium | reverse complement strand
TCATCTATGACGAGAACGGCAAGACCAACTTGGCGCTGGCTGATGTCGACGGCGAGTCGCTCGTGTTGTCGCAGTTCTCGCTGTTTGCCGACTGCCGCCACGGCCGCCGTCCGTCGTTTACGGACGCCGGCGCGCCCGATGTCGCTAACGAACTTTACGAGTACTTTTTGACACTCGTCGCTCAGGACGTTGAGCATGTGGCGCACGGTATCTTTGGCGCCGATATGAAGGTCGACCTGGTCAACGACGGTCCGTTCACCATCGTTCTGGACACAGACAACCTTTAGGTTACGCGGTTTTACCAAACCGCGTAACTACTCGACGCTGCACGGCCACCATTCGGCCAATCTGTCGCTCAAACCGTCGCTCGCGTACCAAAGTACGCGTCGCTCCTCTTTCGCGACACTTTGGCTCGAATGGTGGTCGTTCGCTGACGTGAACTGGTCATGTGAGGTTGTCGTCTGGTACGTATTTGAGACCGGGCTTTTTTAGCTGCTTGCGTATGGCTGCAGCAGGGTGCTATAGTATTAGAGTTTTGTCTATCTTAGGGGTATTATCCCCTTTTTGAATTGCACCCTCTGGAGGCCCTATTCATGGAAGAGATGGAAGTCAATCACGTCGACGACATCCACGAGAAGCTGACCGATATGGTGGGCGATCGCGTCAAGGTTAAGGCCAACATGGGCCGTACCCGCGTCATCGAGCGCATGGGCACCATCAAGAGCGTCCACCCCGCCGTCTTCATTGTCGAGGTCGACGAGCGCCGTGGCCGTAAGTCGCGTCAGTCCTACCAGTATATCGATGTCCTCACCGGTCAGGTCGAGCTGTTCGACCCCGAGAGCGGCGAGCATATCTTTACCCCGCTCGGCAATCAGCTCGAGGAGCACTAACGGTGACCGATCGGTCCCTGACTCTTTCCGCGCCGGCGAAGATTAACCTCTACCTGGGGGTTCATACCGAGCGCGATGACCGCGGCTACCACAGGGTCGATTCCCTGATGGCAGCCGTCGGTCTTTCCGATACCGTGACGGTCACGCCGGCGCAGGCGCTGACCGTTCAGACGGTTCCGGCATCAGATTTTCCCATGCAAAAGAATACGGCGTATCGGGCTGCGGTTGCTATAGCCGATCATTATGGTCGCGAGGCAAACATCTGCGTGACGATTGAGAAGCGCATTCCATTGTGCGCCGGCTTGGGCGGCCCCTCGACGGATGCGGCCGCGGTCATTGTCGCCTTGGCGGAGCTCTGGGGCATTGATCGCACCGACCCAGCGCTCGACGACATTGCGCGGGGCATTGGTGCTGACGTCCCGTTCTTTTTGCACGCGAGTCCTGCGTTCTACGTAGGTGGGGGAGACGTGCTGGCAACTGAGTACCCCGCGCTGCCCGCAACGCCCGTCGTGTTGGTCAAGCCGCGCGAGGCAAGTGTTTCGACAATTGAAGCCTATCGACGTTTTGACGAGGCCCCGGTGCCTGTGGACAAGCCCGGCGCGATAGCTTCTGCCTTGCGTGCTGGTGATGCCGAGACGGCATATGCACTCATCCATAACAACTTGGGTGTCATTTCCGCACAGATGGAGCCGCAGATTCAAACGGTCCTCGACTGGCTGCATAAACAGGATGGCACCGTTGCTGTAGATGTGTGCGGATCGGGTGCCTGCTCGTTTGCCATTTGCGACACCGCCGTCACGGCCGAAAGGCTTGCCGACGCTGCCCAGCAAAACGGCTGGTGGTCCTGCGCGACGCAGTTCATTCCCAACACGG
>CAJMPM010000319.1 GCA_905215225.1 uncultured bacterium | reverse complement strand
CGGAAAACCACCACAAAGGTGCCTGTCCACTTTGTGGTGGTTTAGAGGGTGTCGAGGACGGCGCGGGCGGTGTTGGCGGCGCAGTCGCGCGAGTCGATGATGTGGTCGGCCCAGGCGCGGTAGCGCGGCATGCGCTGCTCGGCGAGCTTTTCGATGCCATCGCGGGCAGTGATGGGGCGTCCCTTATGAGCGAGTTCGTCGAGCTTGCGGTTGAGCATCACGATTTGGCTGTTCTGGTGCAGCAGCGGATAGTTTTCATCGCGCGTGACCACGCCGCCGCCGGTGGAGAGCACCAGGCCACTGCGCTTGGAGATGTCGGCTAGCGCCGCCGTCTCCTGTTCGCGGAAGGCCGCCTCGCCGCGCTCGACGATAAAGTCGGCGCAGGGCATGCCCAGGCGCTCCTCGAGGGCGCGATCGAGGTCGATGTGCTCTCGCCCCGTGCGCAGGGCGATCTGCTCGCCCACGCGGGTCTTGCCCGAACCCGGCATGCCGATCAGCGCGATGTTCTGCTCGCGGCGGGACAGGCGTTCCGTTACGTCCAGGATGCGCTCGCGCGGGGTGACCTGGCCGGTATAGCGCTCGACGGCTTGCGCCGCCTGGGCCACAAGCATGAGCAAACCGCCGATGCAGGGGATGCCGCGGCGCTCGGCCTCGAGCATGAGTCCCGTGCGGGCGGGGTTGTAGACAATGTCGATGACGCCCTCGAGCGCATCGAGACCTTCGAGCGTGCAGGGAGCGTCGGGACAGCGCGGGAACATGCCGGCAGGTGTGCAGTTGACGAGCAACGCGGCATCGGACTGCTGAGCGATGTTGCTGTAATTGACCTCGCTCGTGCGACCCACGGGTACGACGATGGCGCCCAGATCGCCGAGCACCATGCTGGCCGTAGTGCCCGCGCCACCGGTGGCGCCAAGCCCGAGAGCCTTTTTGTCGTCGGCCTCTACACCCAGCTCTTCGACCAGGCACTGAAAACCGAAGTAGTCGGTGTTGTCGCCGCGCAGGCGGCCGTCGGGCAGGCGCGTGATGGTGTTGACGTTGCCCATGCGCTCGGCCAGCGGACTCAGCTCGTCCAGGTACTCCATGACGGCGCGCTTGTAGGGGATGGTCACGTTGGTGCCTTCCCATTCGTCGCCGGTCATAAAGGTCTGGAGGTCCTCGGGCTCGCGCTCAAATCGCACATACTCCAGGCCTGCGAGCTCTTTGTAGATGGTCGGGGTGTAGCTGTGGCCCAGCACGCGGCCCAGCACGCCGTAGGGGCGGGTTGCGGCGGTATCGGTCATCTAGAGCACCTCCGTGTAGCTGCCAAAGTAGGTGAAGCTCTCGCATACGTCGTCGATCGAGTCGAGCAGGTCGTCGAGGGCCTTGCTGCCAAAGGGGCAGTCCAGGTCAAAATAGAACATAAACTCAAAGTCGTGGCCGGGGATGGGGCGGCTCTCGAGCTTGATGAGGTTGATGTTGAGCGCGTAGAAGCGCTCGAGCACGCGGTAGAGGGCGCCCGGCTCGTTTGCCGTAGTGATCATGAGCGAGGTGCGGTTGGCACCCGGATAGACGCGCGGCTCGCGGCTGATGACGACAAAGCGCGTGTAGTTGTTGTCCGAGTCCTGGATGTTGGGCTCCAGCACCTTCAAGCCGTAGAGTGCCGCACAGCTGCGCGAGGCGATGGCGGCGACGTCGGTGCGCTCGGAGTTGGCGACCATCTCGGCCGACATGGCGGTGTTGGGGTACTTGGTGGCGTGCAGACCGTGGGACTCGATAAAGCCGGCGCACTGGGC
>CAJMPM010000318.1 GCA_905215225.1 uncultured bacterium | reverse complement strand
CATGGCGACGCAGGTTGTCGAGCGTCACGCGCGGCTTGTAGTAAAAGCCCTGCACGGCGGCCTCGGAGACCGTCTGCATCAGGTTGACGTAGCCCTCCTGGTCCTTGGCCAGAAGGATCATGTGTTAAACAACGTGCTAGACGTCTCAATAAAAATTCTCGACCGGCGTAAAGTAGACCTCGCAGCCAAAGATGGGTTTGATGACCAGGGGCGGCTTGAGCTCGTCGATGTTGCCCTTCTCGTCCCACATGGCCATGTCCTTCACATACTGGGCATGCTCGCGCGGGCTTTCCTCGGGATCGGGCTCCACCAGCTCGTCGCGGCGGTCCTTTTCCAAGAAGGCCTTGTCGTGACTCCAGGTTTTGTACTCGGGCGTGTTGTGGTTAACGGCGTCGCAGGCCAGCGCCAGGTCGGGCACGCCATACATGTAGCCGTGGTCGGTAATGGCCACGGCGGGCATGCCAAGCTCAACGGCACGGTTGACCATATCCTGGATACGGGTTGCGCCGTCGAGCATGGAGAAAACAGTGTGATTGTGCAGATGGACGAATGCCATGTAATGAGCTCCGATGCGGGTTCGTGATCTTAGGGTTACGATTCTACCGCACAGCGCGGACGGCACCCGAACCTAGCCCAAACCCACACGGCTCCTCTTGCAGTTGCGGTGAAATAGTTCCCGCTTGGGCCATCTGGGCCGCAATACAGGAACTATTCCACCGCAAGCTATCTGAGGGCTAGAGATTGTAGGTGACTACTTGGGGCTCGGCGGGATTGACGAAGAGAGTCGGATCGGCCTGCTCCACGCGAACGAACTTGACGGTCACAGCCTCAAAGCCCGCCCTGCGCAGAACGTCGGCGTAGACGCGCGCCTGCAGGGCGTGCTTCTCCTGCAGCTGTTCCGGCGTCTCGTCCGGCGCGCCGCCCGTCTTGTAGTCGATGACCAGCGCACATGACGAATCCGCCGGGTTCGTCGCCAAAGCGTCGATGGCGCCCTCGGCATAAGCACCGTAGCGAGCTATGCCCTCGTCCTCGCAGCCCAGTGAAAAGAACGGCACCTCGGCGCGAACGCACGGCCACGCGAGCAGGTCGGCACGAACAGCCGACTTGAGCCAGCGGTCCAGGGCAACGTCGAAGCGTTCGCGCTGCTCCGGCGTCAAGCACCACAGGCGCGCCAGCGCATCGGCACGCACAGCGGGCAGCGCATCGGCACCCATCTCGATGAGCCACTGGCAGGCGGCGTGGAAGGCCGAGCCCAGCGCCATGGGATTGCCGGCGGGCTCGACAGCAGCCACGTCCGCATCCGTCATCTCCGAGCCATCCGACTCCGCATCATCGCCAGCCTCGTCCATGGGCACATGTGCCTCGGCGGCACGGTCCTCGGACTCGGCATGCAGCGCCGCGGCGATTGACGAGTAGCTATACGAATCACGCATCGGATACGGACAGATGCCCATGCGCACGCCCACTGCCTGGGGATACACAAGCTCAAACGAATCGGGCTCGGGGTCGGCAGGACCGGGCACAGTTGAGCGCGCAGCATTATCGGCGACATCGACATCGCCGCGAACAAGCCTGCCCTCGGCATCCAGCGAAGCGTTAGCCTCAAACGCCTGCTCACCAAACGTAAAGTCCGCCAGCGAGATGAGCTCGTAATCGCCCGGCTTGGAGTTGTCGAACACCAAACGGTCGCTATCGAGCTGCGGCATGTCCAGACTGTCAGTCGGCAGGATGCGGCGCAGCACGTCGTAGGTCAGATCGGTCTCGACATCGAAGG
>CAJMPM010000317.1 GCA_905215225.1 uncultured bacterium | reverse complement strand
GGCCCCAGGCGTGGCGGAGCTTGCTCGTGTATTGCCGATTACCAGGACGGTGGTCGACGAGACCGTTCGCGAGAACCTACAACTCGAGGACGACCGTGACCTTGCGAGCCGCGAAAATCGCCTGGTGTCGATCGTGGCGACGGGGGAGAAGACCGTTATCTACGTGAACTCGCGCGACCAGTCCGTGGCGCTTGCCAAGACGTTGCGCAAACGCGTGCCCGACTGCGCGACCCATATTGCGTTCTATAACGCCGGGCTTGCGCACTCCGATCGCCGCCGTGTTGAGGAAGCCTTTAGAGACGGAAGTCTCAGCTGCATCGTTTCGACTTCGGCCTTCGGTGAGGGCGTCAACCTGCCCGATATCCGTCATGTCGTGCTCTACCACATGCCGTTTGGCGCCATCGAGTTCAACCAGATGAGCGGACGTGCCGGCCGCGATGGCCAGCCCGCCGTGATCCATCTGCTCTATTCGTCGCGCGACGCCCGCATTAACGAGCGCCTGCTCGACTGCTATGCGCCCGAGCGCGACGAGCTCGTCACGCTCTATCGCGCGCTGCAGACCATGTGGCGCTCCAACCGCGGCAAAACCGGGGACGATTCCTTTAGTGCGAGCGATATCGACATCGCGCAGATGTGCCTTGCCATCGATGCTCGCACGCCGGTCGACGAGCGTTCGGTGGAAAGCGGCCTGGGAATCTTCGAAGAGCTTGGTTTCTGTCGAGTTTCGGGGTTTGACGACACTCGTCGCATCGCGATGGCCGAAAACCCCGGCCGCGTGCAATTGAGCAGGTCAATTCGCTATTTGGAGGGCTTGCGCTCGCGCATGGAGATTTCGGCTTTCCGGAGCTGGGCGCTCGATTCGTGCGCTTCTGATATGCTAGCCAAAGTTAACCGCCCGATCGTACCGCGGGCCTAGGGGAAGGGGACCTCGATGGACGCCGCAGCCCGTACCGCCCATGATTCCACCCTCCAGCCGTTTTCGGAGATGGAGCACTATAAGCATGCCGATGAGCTGCCGCCCGAGATTATGGCGGACAGCTACGACAAGCTGGAGCGCCTGTGCCTCAAATATATGAATGAGGACGACTTTTCTAAGGTTGAGCAGGCCTACTGCTTTGCCGCCGAGAAGCACTGCAACCAAAAGCGCCGCTCGGGCGAGATGTACATTAACCATCCCGTCGAGGTTGCCATCATTTTGGCCGATCTCAAGATGGACTGCGATGTGGTGTGCGCCGCGCTGCTGCACGATACTGTCGAGGATACCGAGACCTCGCTCACCGATGTTTCCGGCCTGTTTGGCGATACGGTGGCCGAGCTCGTCGATGGCGTGACCAAGCTCACCAACATCGAAGTCGACAGCATGGACGAGAAGCAGGCGCTTACGCTGCGCAAGATGTTCCTCGCCATGTCCAAGGACATCCGCGTCATTATCGTCAAACTTGCCGACCGTCTGCACAACATGCGCACCCTTGCAGCCCTGCGTGAGGACCGTCGCCTGTTTAAGGCTCGCGAGACCATGGACGTGTATGCGCCCCTGGCCGACCGTCTGGGCATGAGCTCTATTAAGTGGGAGCTCGAGGACCTGTCCTTCTTCTACCTGGAGCCCGATGCCTACCAGCGCATCTCGCGCATGGTATCCGAGTCGCGCGAGGTTCGCGAGCGTTATCTGGCCGAGACCATCAAGACGCTCACCGATGAGCTCAATCGCATTGGTCTTGAGGGCTTTCAGATCAACGGTCGTTCCAAGCACTATTGGTCCATCTATCAAAAGATGAAGCGCAA
>CAJMPM010000316.1 GCA_905215225.1 uncultured bacterium | reverse complement strand
GTAACGGGGAAAGCATCTTCGTCGAAAGGCAGGAGATGGGGATCGTCGTCGACATCGAAGGCGATGCCGTACCGGGGCCAGTAATATGCCATGGGAACCTCCCTGCTTTTGGGCCAAACCTTCTATTGGTTTTGGCTGTCGATGCCGACCGTATCAGCCACAACTTGACCAATTTCTGACCAAATGCTTGACGGATTGGCGTCTCCGCAGGTAAAAGGCGGCAAAAAATACTCCAACTTTTTTCGAGCGACAATCGCTCGGTCGGCGACGGCGGCGCCATATGTGTCAAAAGCATCGTCTGCCGAGGAAATCCAGCCGCTTGCCGAATTGCACGAACGTAAAAATCGCCAATTATGGAGACGGTCTCGAACACGTCGACGAAACGATGCGGTAACATCTCCCTGCAAACACTGTAGTTAGCTAAAGGGGGAGTTCGCGTGTCTGCAACCATCAAACCCTTCACCGACGAGTTCGAAGAGTATGGTCGCGATGAGTCTCGCACATCGGGCGAGGCCTCGAGCATCTCGTTTCCGACAACGGAAGACGAGGTCCGTGCCATTTTGGAAAAGCTCCATGCCGAGCGTGTCCCGGTAACGGTTCAGGGCGCCCGAACCGGCCTTGCCGCCGGTGCCGTGCCCCACGGCGGGCATATCCTCAATACTTCCCGTATGAATCGCTACTTGGGCCTTCGCCGCGATGAACAAGGCCAATTTCTGCTGCGCGTGGAGCCGGGCGTTGTGCTCTCGGAGCTGCGCAAGCAGCTGAGCAAGAAGGTGCTGCCGACTGCTGGTTGGGACCAGGCATCGCTTGAGGCCTACGAGGAGTTCCAAGAGGCCCCCGAGCAGTTCTTTCCCACCGATCCCACCGAGGCGTCTGCCTGTCTGGGCGGCATGGCGGCATGTAACGCCTCCGGTGCCCGCAGCTACGCCTACGGCCCCATGCGCCCTCACGTCACGGGCCTTCATGTCGCGCTGACCGATGGCGACCTGGTCGAACTTCAGCGCGGCGAGGTTTTTGCGCAGGGTCGTCGCCTTTCGCTCGTCACGGTGCAGGGCCGCACGCTCGAGCTCGACCTTCCCGACTACACCATGCCCAAGACCAAAAATGCTTCGGGCTATTTCGTCGCTGACGATATGGATGCCATCGATCTGTTTATCGGTGCGTGTGGCACACTCGGCGTCATCACCGAGCTCGAGATTGCCCTGCAGGCGGCGCCTGCGGTCGTTTGGGGCGTGAGCTGCTTCTTTGACAGCGAAGACAAGGCTGTGTCCTTCACCGATTCTGTGCGTCCCGTCCTCTCCCACGCGGCTGCCATCGAATATTTCGATGCGGGCGCTCTGGATATCCTGCGCGGCTGTTATCGCCTTGTCCATCTGGTGGAGATACTGGATAACAACCGCTGCACAGTCAAGTGCACGCAAGGCAGCTCCACCTTTACCACCGGCGAAATGAAAAATTAGATTGCCGGGATCTTTGCCCGCCTTAATGACCCCGTTGTAACTGCTTATTGGCAGGAATGGAGTGAACCATGAAACGCAAACGCTTTGAAAAGCTGATGATCTCGCAGCACAAATCACAGGCTCGCGATATCCGGCAGGCTGTCCGTACCATCATCGAACTGCGCCACTACTCTGAGGGGCACAAGGGCATCCTGATGGTCTACAACGAAAAAGCCGAGTGCTTTACGGAGGCCACGCTGTACCCTTACGACGAAATGTATGCCAGGATTCAGAGAGGCCAGGGCGCTATTGGAAAGGAGTCTTGACAGATGACCAAGAAAATGACCCGCA
>CAJMPM010000315.1 GCA_905215225.1 uncultured bacterium | reverse complement strand
GAGCTGGGTGAGCCCGAGATTATCAACGGCAAATTGGTGGTGCCCGGTGCGTACGAGACCGCAGACGGTTGCGGCTGCGCATCGTACGCCGTGATCGGCCAGTCCATTGCGGGCTGGGGCGTTATGTCACCAGACGCCACGGTACCCCATGCGGTGCCGTGGCCACAACATTCGGGCTTTTTGGCAACCGTCAACGAGCAACTGCAGCATATTACTTGGACGCGAGGCGCATCGGCATTTGCAACGCAGCCCGTGGGTGCCGCAGGCTGTGGCCCGGCATCGTTTAGCGTAAGCAACAACGGCAGGTGCGTGCTCTATGTAGAGAACACCGATGGCAAGGTGGGACAAACCTACGACGAAGAAGGCAACCCGGTAGCAGTGATGGGCAAGCACTTCCGCATCTTCGCCAGCACCTTGGCGGGCGATCTGTTCACGGAGCCGTTTGTGATGTGCGAGCTGGACCATCCCGTCGATCAGATAACGACATTTTTGACGTCGGGAGGCATACTCTCCGCGCTCGCCACGCACATTGTGAGCGCGGAGAAGAGCGAGGCAGAGCTGCACGGCATCGAAGTGCCCTTGGTGGCGTGTGCCACTCCGACGGGCGCGGTCGCTACCTCGGGCGCGGTGGTGCCCGGAGCGGCAGGCGAATCCTTCATGGTCACGGTGCGAAACGACGGCAACACCTTGCTGACCGCCGGCACGATCGATCTGTACCGAGAGGGCTCCAGCCAGCCGTTCTCCAGCGCATCCATCGGATTCGGAGTGAGCGCACGTATGGCTTCGATCTACGATCCAGAGCTTGCCGAGGACGCTTCGGACAACGATATGGCACGCGTGAAATATGCACTCGAGACGCTGGGCGCACGTTTTGCAACGCACCCGCTGGTAGCCGACAACGGCAACGCCGTGCTGGCACCGGGTTGCACGGCACAGTTCCGCATGAGCTTTGCCATCCCCGAGAGTTGGAGCGACGAAGTGGGCAAACGCGTAACGCTGTATGCGAAGGCGCGTAATCTGGTGGCGCTCGATCCCGTAACGCTCGAGGAAATTCGACCGGGCGCAAACTCGGCGCTGGGTGCCGTGCTGCACGAGCTTCATGTGCCCGACGCGGCATGCGAGCGCTCGGAAGTTCAGATCGGCGTATGCGACAGCGCGGATACGACAGGACTTCACGACGCCCCGATGACAGCAGACGGCGATGGTGGCTCGAGTGGCGGCGGTACTGACGAGGGCGGCGGCGCGGGCGGAAGCAGCTCCGGCAGTGGCAAGGACCACGGCAATAACAAGCGCTCCGGAAAAGCGGGCGCGCTTGCGGGCACGGGCGATGTCAACGCTCCCCTTACGGCAGCCGCTGCAGCACTCGCCGCGGCAGGCGCCGGCCTCGTCGCCTACAGCGCCCGCCGCACGGCGCTCGAAAACGACACCGCCGATGAGGTCAATTCGGATAGGCCTCGCTAGCTCCTAGTTACCTTTGTGAGAGACGCCAACTCGGCTCATCGAACATCAAAATGGGCTGGTTCTGGATACCCAGAGCCAGCCCGTTACGCATTAGATGTCGTCAGAGGAGTCGAGTTCTACCTCAATCCTGGCGCGGCGCTTTTTCGCCAACAATCCGCATGACACGTTTTTGACAAACGCATCCAACCGCAAACGTAGCAGGACGCATTCGACCGCATTCAAACTTACTCAGACAGAACCGACTCAGTTTTGTCCGAGTATACGCTGTTCCACCAAATTCCGAACGGTTGTTCGATGGATTTCGTGTTAGTTGGAATCGCCTATGGGCTGGGCTATGCTACCTTGACTATCTATA
>CAJMPM010000314.1 GCA_905215225.1 uncultured bacterium | reverse complement strand
CCTGGTAGGTGAAGAGGGCGTTGGCGCCACCGTATCTGCCTTTACTTGCACGGACCGTCACGTTTGCATGATCGAGGGTGATGCCCTTGTGGGCATAGACGCCATATTCAACACCGTTTACGTTGAGGGAGGCGTTTGTGGCTGCGAGGCTGCCCTTGGCCTCGACGGCAGCGTCTTTCTCGGAGCTTGCCTCGACCGTCCCGCCACCCTTGATGGTGAGGTTCTTGTCGGCTCCAATACCCTTGTCCTTGGTAGCCCTGGCGGTGACGGCTCCGCTGTCGTCAATCGTGATATTGCCGTTTGCCCTGATGCCATCCGATGCACCCGTGGCGTTGACGTTGCCCGAACCTTTGATAGCGAGATCACCTCCGGCATTGATGGCATCAAACCCAGTGCTCGTGGCGTTGACGGATCCGGCTCCGTCGATGTTGATATTACCCGTGGAGAGGATAGCGTCCTCAGTAGATGTCACGCTGAGCGTGCCGCCCTCGTCGCCTTGGATATTGAGCTCGGCATTCTCGTTAGTGCCATGAGAAACGTTGATGCTTTCGATCCATTCGGCAGTGACGATGTTGGTTCCCGAGTAATTCACGTTGAGCTTGCCTGCGGCCTGGATCTCGCCGCCGTTATAGTTGTTGAGCTTCAAGTCGTCGGCGCCGTCCCACGACCAGGTACCGGCCTCGTCGCTCGCCGCGGTGTTGTACTTGTTGCCGCCGACCTTGACCCATTCCGCTGCGAGCGAGACGCTCGGCATGAGCAGCGAGCTCACCGTGAGCGCGCACACGGCGCCCGCGACGATGCGGCGCGTCACGCGGCGCCAGCTGCCGTGCGCGAGTCCTATGCGACGGCGAACGTCGGGTTCGGCAACATGGGTTCCGGCGGTAGTGTCATTGCGTTTGGGGGTCGTGAACAAGGCTGCCATGGTTGCTCCCGTTCTCATAGGGCCTATACGACTAGATTCAGCGTATCTGCTGGATGTTGCCGGCAGTAGTGCCGTTTGGAGGGCAAAATGGCCAAAATTGGGGAGAAATAGGCCGCACGCCGGCGCAGGGACCGGAGCTAAAAGAAAAGCGCGGGGCCGCATGGCGACTCCGCGCTTTATTGTTCAGCTTTTGCAGCCTTGCCCTTACGCTACGAAGAAGTAGACGAGGAAGGCAAGGGCCGCGATCCACCCGTCCCGTGCGAAAAAGTGTTTACGAGCGCTTGCGGCTCACCACGGCGCCCGCGGCGATGGCGGCTGTTCCCGCAAGGGCGGCTGCCACGATGGCTGCGCTCGAGGCGTCGCCGGTTGCCACAAGCTTGCCGGTGGTCTTGGCTCCCGTGGCTGCAACTGCAACGGTCTTGATCGTCTTTGTGCCCTCGGACTTGGAACCCTTGGGCTTGGTCTCGCCGGGCTTCTCCTCGGGCTTGGTCTCCTCGGACGGTGCGATGACCGTGCTCTTGGCAACAGCTTCGTTATAGGGGGAGTCGACTACGGCATCGCCCGTGCCAATGACTTGGCCTGCCTCGTACATGATGCCGTTGCTGAGCTCTTCTTTGTGGCGATAGTCAATGACTTTGCCGCCTTCAGGCGTCAGGATGCTGGCGCCTTCGATTTCGATGGTGCCGATCGCCTTGCCGTCCGTGCTCATGGCAAGGGCGAAAATCGCTGCCGTATCTCCCTCGGCCGTGACCTTACTGCGGACGATGGAGATGGTCGCGGGCATAATGCCCTCGCTGGTCTGAGCAAAGATGCCGATGTTCACGCCCCTGCGCTCAGGGGTGATCTCGCCATCCTGGGCTGTACTGTAGCAGTCGGGGCCATCGCCACCGGTCTCG
>CAJMPM010000313.1 GCA_905215225.1 uncultured bacterium | reverse complement strand
GGACGAGCCTTGCCACCTCGGCATAAGCCGCCCCACGAGACAATTCGCACCGCAGGATAAGTACACTCTGAATATCGTGCTCATCATCCTGAACGGGTGCGATGCGCGTCGTGGACTTTTGCACGGTGGCAAAGTGCATAAGCGCAGCTACGCGATCGAGCACTTTCTGCTCGGTCTTTGTAAGCTGGGCTTGACGCGTGAGCACCGTCTTGGGTATGCGTCTATCGCCCGCCAGAGCGGCATCGGGCAAACAGAATACGTCGTTCCAGTCAAAGTCTCTCATCGCAACACCGCAAAACTGATCAACGAGTAATCGTCGAAGCCAAGGCTCGTGCCTGTTCCCACTTCGCCCAGCGAGAACAGACTCTCAATGCCCTTGTCCTGCTGCACGCCGCTAATGGTGGCAACCACTTTGTCCAAAAGCTCGGTATAAGCCCCCATACGCTCGCCGTCGCGCGTCTCGCGGTTAAAGTCGCGACACAGCTCCGCAATTGGCTCGGGTTCGCCCGCACAACAGGCGCGCATCATATCGAGCGCATGCTTGGGCTGTGTATGTTTGGTCATCACATCGCCGTCGGCCGATACGTACACCACGTAATACGGGAAGGTAGGATTCGTGTCCTTGGGGTTCGCATTCTCATCGTTTTGCGCCAAACAGAACACCACGCCCGGTGCCACGGATCCACGCAGTTCATCGGGAATGCGCGCCACCGCATGCATACCAGCCGGCGAGTTTTCTAAAAGACCCGGGTGTTCCTTTTCGTAGCGCTGCAATTCAACACGAAAATCATCGAAGGCGAAGTCGGTGATCGAGATACCGCCTGAAATATCCTCCAGGTCCAGCACCTCGCTCTTGAGCTGCTGAAGTTGCTGGCGACGGTACTTGAGGTCGTTCATCTCGCCCGTTGCTTTGGACTCCAGCACGTTCTCCTCGCCGGTGGCAGAAGCGTCGAGCAAGGCCAGACGGCCCTTCACGCGGCTTTCGAGCTGAATGTACTCATCGAGCGCGATGTCAGGCCAAAAGTCCACCAGCTGGATCTGGGTGTTGGTAGAACCCAGACGGTCAATACGACCAAAGCGCTGGATAATGCGCACCGGATTCCAGTGAATGTCATAGTTGACGAGACAGTCGCAGTCCTGAAGATTTTGGCCCTCGGAGATGCAGTCCGTGGCAAATACGACATCAATCTCCCCTGCAGCGAGAGACGCCTCGGGCAGCTCCTTAGAGCGCGGGCTAAAGTACGCCAGGATATTCTCGAAGGTGGCGCGGCGCAGCTTAAGCGAGTAGGTGCGGTTTGCGCTGCCGGCAACCTCGGCGCACTCAAGTCCGAGCTCGTTCTTAAGACGAGGCGCCAGCTGCTCAAATAGATAGTCTGCCGTATCCGCAAACGCCGTGAATACGAGTACTTTGCGGTTGCCGGGGTTGTAGGGGTTATTGACCTTATCGACTATGAACTTGTAGAGCTCATCCAACTTGGCATCGCGCTCTGGCGTTACGACATTGGCATAGTCGAGCAGACGGTGCAGCACGGTGATATCAAAGTCTAAATCGCTGCCCAGACGCAAGGCATCGACATCGCGCAGATCGACGCGAACCTTGCCGCCGCGCGCGATTTCCTCGGCGTCATCGTCATCCATGCCGTCCTCGATACCCACTGCATCATAGCTGCTCGATCCCATGGCCGCAGGGTTATTGAGCTGTGCGCGGAGCTCCTCGCATCCCGCCAGGATGCGCGAGAGCGTGATCCGAAAACTGGAGGCTTCGGTAGTTTGTGTGACAAGGGGCTAGCCTAGGCAGCAACGCTCTTCGCTCCCTTCACGCCCTTCTTCCTC
>CAJMPM010000312.1 GCA_905215225.1 uncultured bacterium | reverse complement strand
GTCTCAAGCAGAGGCCCAGCATCCCCAGAAATCCGTCCCGTATCAGCAGCCAACCCCACAGCCTCATCAAAAGAAAGCAAATCAAACGAAAAAGGAACGACATACGACCCAGAACGCTTAGCCATAACCCAAAGTCCCCTCAACATAAAAAGAGGCCCGTAATAAACAACGAGCCCCTCCCATTCAAAATCTCAGCCAAACACCGCTTTGCAGCGACCTGAAGGCCACAACCCAGTGGCCCTAACACGCCAGATGCAAACGACCACGTAAACGAACTGGGAGCGGCCCGACGCTTTGCTCGATACAAGTTCCGCACGCAAAGGACAGCACTAAATGTGCTGTCCGTCTTGCGCAGGACTGTTCGCAGTAGCGAGCAAAGCGTCGGGACGCGCCCCTCAGTAAGATCTACGAGAAGTCAGCAACCTGAGCAGTCAGCGCCGCCAGGATCTCCTTGAGCTCAGCTGCACGGTCCCTCTTCTTCTGCACCACGGCAGGCGCGGCCTTGGCCACAAAGCCCTCGTTGGCCAGCGTCTTCTCGCAGCCGGCGAGCTCCTTCTGGGCCGCGGCGATCTCCTTCTCCAGGCGTGCCTTCTCGGCCGAAAGGTCAACCTTGCCCTCGAGCACCACAAAGACCTCGACGCCGCTGTCGACCACGGCGATGCTCGCAGCCGGCTTCTCAACATCGGTGCCCATGACCAGCGAGGCGGTGTTCGCCAGCGGCTCGATGGTCGAACGCAGGCTCTCGAGCTTCTCAATGTCCTCGGCACCGGCACGCACGACCACGTCGAGCTCGGCCTTGGGGCTCAAGCGATAACGCGAACGGGTAGCGCGGGCGGCAGACACGACGGCGCGGCACAGCTCAAACGCGCGCTCGGCGTCCTCGTCAACATACTTGGCGTAGTCGGCGGGCTCGGGCCACTTGGCGATCATGAGTGCCTCGGCGCGGTCCACGTTGCCCTCGGCATCTAGATCGAGCACGCTCGCCGGCATGTTGTCCCAGATCTCCTCGGTAACGAACGGCATAAGCGGATGCATCAGGCGAATGGAGGTGTCGAGCACAAAGATCAGGTTGCGCTGCGCCTGCAGACGGCCCTCGCCCTTCAGGCGGGCCTTGGTGACCTCGACGTACCAGTCGCAGACCTCGTTCCAGAAGAACTGCTGCACGCCGCGGGCCATGTCGCCAAAGGTGTAGTTCTCAATACCCTCGGTGACCATCTTCACGGCCTTGGCCAGGCGGCTGAACATCCAGGCGTCGGCCGGTGTCTCCACGACGGGCTCGCCGGGCGTGTAACCCTCCATATTCATAAGCAGGAAGCGGCTAGCGTTCCAGATCTTGGTCACAAACGACTTAGCCTGCTCGGTGCGCGGGCTGTCGATAAGCTTCTTGGTCTTCTTGTCGATGTTCGCATCGAACTTAACATCCTGGTTGTTGGTGCACAGCGTGAGCAGGTTGTAGCGCATGGCGTCGGCACCGTACATGCCAATGAGGTCCATGGGGTCAACGCCGTTGCCCTTGGACTTGGACATGCGGCTGCCGTCCTTGGCCAGGATCGTCGGGTAGATGACGACGTCCTTAAACGGCACCTCGTCCAGGAAGTACAACGAGCTCATGACCATGCGGGCGACCCACAGCGCGATGATGTCGCGCGCGGTGACGAGCGCCGTCGTGGGGTGATGGCCCTCGAGCAGCTCCGGCTTTTGCGGCCAGCCCTGCGTGGCAAAGGTCCACAGCTGCGAGCTGAACCAGGTGTCCAGCACGTTCTCGTCCTGATGCACGTGATGGCCGCCGCACTTGGGGCACACATCGGTATCCTCGAGCAGGGCATCTTCCCAACCGCAGTCCTCGC
>CAJMPM010000311.1 GCA_905215225.1 uncultured bacterium | reverse complement strand
CGCCCAGCGGAAAAAGTCCCTGCAGCCACCGGTGCCGCACATGTTGGTAATGCTCCACACCATGCCCTTGACGCAATCGGCGCGGCCCGAAATATCAATACCCAGGCCGCTCTTGAGCCACGCCTCGGTCACCGCATAGTACGAGTTGTACGCATACGCATCCTGCAGAGCCGAAAACTCAGCAGGATCGGTGTTATAAGCACCCTGGAAGGCCTCCTGTGCAATACGGCCCAGCTCGGTAAGCTGGTCGTTCTCGTACATGGCATTGCTCGCGTTGGAAATCTCGCTGCCGCGATCAATCGCATCCTTGAGCATGCAGTATTTTTCGGGGTTGTAGTTGTAGGCCTGCTTCATAAACGGGATGAGCGACCAGCGGCGGTCGAACTGGTAATAACCCAGCGCGTTATAGCCGTCGCCATACGAAAAGCCCTGGTTATAGTTGCCATGGCTCTCATATTTGGTGAAGTACTTCATCTCTGCGGTCACGTTGACAAACGAGACGCCCTGGACCGACCTCAGCACGCCCGAGAAGGACTGCTGGGTGTAAAGGCCTTTGTCGATATCGGTGGCCTCCGAGGCAACGCCCGGCGTGGGCTCCTCGGCTATAGCGGTTGCGGGTGCGGCAACGGCGCCAAACGAAAGCGCCAACGTCAGGCCCGCAACAATCGCGGAATGCTTGGGTTGCATACATCCTCCCTGCATTGGTGTGATTAAAGTGCAGTTTGCAAAGATGGATTCAGTATTACAGTTCCCCGTTTGTTGCACAACAACCCCTCGGTAAACGGCAACAACCCTCCGCGAAATCTTAAGGAATTAAACAAACTGGTCGTCGGGCGCCAGAAGAAGCTCGCCGTATCGCTCCATCAGCCCGTCTCGCAACTGGCAGAAAGCGGGAATATAGACGTTCAAGATGCGCTGAATCAAATCTTGAGCGAGCTTGTTGTCGTAGATATGGACGTTCGTATTGCGGTCTCTGAGCATATCTAGCCAGGCCGCCTCATCAATAAAGTCGTAGAACCGGTAGGACTCCTTCAAGATGGCACGAGGAGACCCCGACGCGGCAAGCGTGGCGCCCTCATACTCGAGCAGACGCTTAAGGAGCTTCCAGCTCAGTTCAAATTGAAGATTGAACTTATTAATCAATCCACTCTGAACAAAATCATTGTTGAGATCCTGATTGGGCGCATCCTCAAGATTCGCCAAGGCGCTGGCAAAGTTCTCATATTTTTTCATACAGAATCACACCATCCCTGGCAATTTCATCGAGCAATTGCTGCGATAAGGACTCGTCGAGATTGACGACATCTACATCTAAAAGAGTATCAAGACGCTCCTCGATCAAATATGAGAAACGGCCGAAATCCCGGCAACCTGCTACGGCGATGTCAATATCGCTCTTAGGCAAATTGTCACCTCGAGCGCGGGAACCAAACAGCACAACCTTCTCGGCGTCACATTCCCGAGCAAAAACTTCGATTTGCTTGTACACCTTGTCGAGAGATGCCATTTGCACCCCTACAGCTTAATATCGAAGTTGATTTCGGGGACGGCGGCCAAGTCAGCCAGCGTTACACCGTCGACATAGTTCTCGATGACCTCGTCCAGACCACGCCAGAACTTGACGGTGGAACACAGGTCACTGCGGGCGCAGCTGTTGTCGATGCCATCGCACGCCACTGGAGCCGTGCTGCCCTCGACGGCGCGCAGGATGTCGCCGGCACGCACCTCGGCTGGATCCTTGGCCATCATGTAGCCGCCGCCCTTGCCGCGTACGCTCTTAAGCAGGCCCGCCTTCATGAGCGGACGAACCAGCTGCTCCAAATACTTTTGTGAAATATGCTCGAGGTCAGCGACCTCGCGAAGGGCAATCTTGCCCTCGGCGTCAC
>CAJMPM010000310.1 GCA_905215225.1 uncultured bacterium | reverse complement strand
GTAAACCAACGCTTGCTGGTGACGGTCAGTTCGCCTGCCTCGGCGTCATAAGCCATGCGGACCGGGCAGATGACCTGGCCGTACTCGGTAAGGCCCGGGCTCGGCTGCTGCCAAGGGAACACCATGCCATCGATGCAAAAGTTGCTGTTGTTGGGGTAATCGCCGTTGTCGCCGCCATACATGTCGTAGGCAACGCCGTCCTCGGTCACAGCAGCCAGGCCGTGGTCGCACCATTCCCAAATAAACTGACCTTGGATGCAATCCCAGCGATCGAAGACCTCCTGGTACTCGGACAGGCCTCCGGGGCCGTTGCCCATGGAGTGACCGTACTCGCAGTTGATGCGCGGCTTGGGGAATGGATGCTCACCAAAGTCGTTCATCTGCGACACACGGGAGTACATCGTGGAAATGACGTCGACGGTATCGGCGTTGCGGTCCTCCTCGTAGTGGACCGGACGACCGTCGAGCTCGTGAGCTTTGGCGTACATCGCGCGGATGTTGCAGCCATAGCCGCTCTCGTTGCCCATCGACCACATGATGATGCATGCGTGGTTGCGCTCCTGCATCACCAGGCGCTCAACACGGTCAACGTAAGCCGGCTCCCAGGCAGGGTCGTCGGAGACCAGGGCAATATTGCCGATATTCTCGAAGCCGTGGCTCTCCATATCGGTCTCGGCGACCAGCATGATGCCGTACTCGTCGCACAGCTCGTAGAAGCGCGGGTCGTTGGCGTAATGGGACGTGCGCACCGCGTTGATGTTGTGCTGCTTCATGAGCTCCAGGTCGCGGCGCATGCGCTCGAGGCCCACGGCGCGGCCCTTGTGATCGTCGTGATCGTGGCGGTTGACGCCATGCATCTTAAAGTAGGTGCCGTTGAGGTAGATATGATTGCCCTCGACCGTCACCTCGGCAAGGCCCTGACGATGCGGAACGTACTCGCTGACCTCGTCGCCGTCGTAGACCTCAAACGTCAGGTCATAGAGGAAGGGGTCCTCGGGATTCCAGAAGTGGGCATCGGTCACGCTGCACTCGGCATGGCCGTCGACGCACTCGCCCGTAGCCACCACGTTCTCGCCATCGCTGAGCGTAAACACGACGCGGGAAGCGCCCTCGGCCACCGTATCGAGCGTAATCAGAGCGGCATCGCCCTCGCGGTGCGTGCGGAACCTAAAGTCGACCAGATGCGCGGCGGGACGCTGCATAAGGTACACATCGCGGAAGATACCCGATGCCCACCACATGTCCTGGTCCTCGATGTAGCTACCATCGCTGTACTGCAGAACCTTGACCGCAAACAGGTTGTCGCCCTCGACGAGCGCGTCGGTCACGTCAAACTCGGCGGACAGGCGCGAACCCTTGGTCATGCCGATAAACTTGCCGTTGACATACAGCTCGCCGTAGCTCTCGATACCGTCGAAGCGAATAATCTCGCGAGCGCCGGCAGGCACGGCGGGAAGATTGACGATGCGCTGGTACACGCCCGTGGGAGCGTCAGAGGGAACGAACGGCTGATCCACCGGGAACGGTAAACCCTCGGCGGTGTAGGCAAGGTTGCCATAGCCGTCTACCTGCCACAGGTGCGGAACCTCCACGTGATCCCACTCGGGCTCGTACGTGCAAAGCGCCTTGTTGGAGACGGCCGCGGGGCCCTCAAAAAGGCGGAACTGCCACGAGCCGGACAGCTGGACAAATCCGCGCGACAGCTCGCGGCTGTACGTAGCGGCGAGATCGGCAGTCTCATAACCAATAAACTAAGCAAGGGGTGCCAGGCGGTTCCTGTGGGTGAGCGCTTGGTTTTCCCAATCGTTAATGGCGTCCATGGTGATGCTCCTTCGTCATCGTAGAGATTCTTGTGCAACCGGTTGTCCTTATCTTACGGGCGATGCAAAA
>CAJMPM010000309.1 GCA_905215225.1 uncultured bacterium | reverse complement strand
TGCGTTATGGCAAGCTGCTGGGTGAGGACGAGACGGCGCGCTGCGTGGAGCGAGAGCTGTGGTGGCCCTCGGGTGAGGGCCAGCTGATGGCGCACGCCGCAGGCGATGGCGATCCGGCTCGCGTCTTGCCGATCTATACGCGCCTTTCGGACGCCGAGGAAAACGAGCGCAAGCGCCTGGGCCTTGCCGAGAGCGCGCAGAGTGAGGTGACAGGTGTTGCCGACGAGCTCGCCGGACGTCATCTGCAATTCCGCCCCATGGGCGCGGCGGATGCCGAGGGTGCGAGCGCGCTGGAGGCAGCCTGCTTTGAAGGCGCCGGACACGAGGCGTGGACGCCGGGCATGTTCCTGTCCGAGCTGGGCGAGGACGTTGCCGCTCCGCGTAGCTGGTGGGTGGCGCACGACGACGGTCAGCTGCTGGGTCTTGCCGGCGGCATGGTCGTCGACGGGGACGTGCAGATTATGGACGTTGCCGTCGATCCGACTCATCGCCGTGAGGGTATCGCCCGCAAGCTTCTGTCGCACGTGAGCTATGACGCGCAGATGCTCGGCTGCACCACGGCTTCGCTTGAGGTTGAGGACGGCAACGAGGCCGCAATTGCGCTCTATGCCGCTCTGGGCTTTACCGAGGCGGGTCGTCGCCGTGGCTATTACGGTGCCGGCAAGGATGCCATCGTCATGACGGCGCCGCTGCCCCTGGTGCTTCCTCTCGACAATGCCTCGCCCGAGCCGACGGCTGCCGAACAGCGTGTATGGCCGCTGCCCGCGCCCGAACGCACCGCTGAGGAGCGTGCCGAAATCGAGCGCCGCCGCCTGGTGCTTGCCATCGAGAGCTCCTGCGACGAGACGGCGGTGGCGATTATCGATGCGGACGGCAATATGCTGGCCAACCAGGTGTCGACGCAGATTGATTTTCATGCCCGCTTTGGCGGTGTGGTACCCGAGATTGCCTCGCGCAAGCACGTTGAGGTCATCGTGAGCGTCGTGGACGCGGCACTCGAGGACGCCGCAGCGTCGCTGGGCCTTACGGGCGGAGCCATTGCACCAAGCGAGCTTGCCGCCGTGGGCGTGACGCAAGGTCCGGGCCTGGTGGGTGCCTTGGTGGTGGGTGTCGCCTTTGCCAAGGGCTTTGCGTATGCTGCCGGCAAACCGCTGGTGTGCGTCAATCATCTGGAGGGTCACCTGTTTGCCAACCTGTTGGCGCAGCCCGACCTCAAGCCGCCGTTTATCTTTACGCTTGTTTCGGGCGGGCACACCATGCTCGTGCACGTAAGGGCATGGGGCGACTACGAGGTGCTTGGCGAGACGCTTGACGACGCCGTGGGCGAAGCCTTCGACAAGGTGGCAAAGGCACTGGGCCTTGGCTATCCCGGAGGTCCCATCATCTCCAAGCTTGCCGAGACGGGCAATCCTAAGGCGATTGATTTCCCCCGCGCGCTGAACAGCAGGGGCGACTACCGCTTCTCGCTTTCGGGCCTCAAGACGGCGGTGACGCTCTACATCGAGCAGGAGACCAAGGTCGGGCGCACGATTCATCTGCCCGATTTGGCGGCTTCGTTTGAGGCGGCGGTCTTTGACGTGCAGTACAAGAAGGCCAAAAACGCCCTGCATGCTACCGGGTGCAAGGAGTATTGCATCGGCGGCGGCGTCTCGGCCAACCCGCATCTGCGCGAGATGATGATCAAGAAACTCGGGCGTCAGGGAATCCGCGTAACGGTGCCGCCCTTGTCTGCCTGCACCGATAACGCCGCCATGATCGCGGAGGTCGCTCGCCGTAAATTCGACCGAGGTGAAATCTCGCCGTTCGACGTCGACGCCGACCCGAACATGACGCTGTAGTCGTACGGGTGCGGTCCCCGACCCTGACCGGCCCAGCGGCCTTATATGAACTTTATCGCGAGTTCCGCACGAACAGGAGGCCACTTAATGTGGCCTCC
>CAJMPM010000308.1 GCA_905215225.1 uncultured bacterium | reverse complement strand
AATGTGACAAAGGGACAGTCCCTTTGTCACATTCGCCGGTGATGCCCCTTCTATTATGCTTGTAATCTCAAATCTCTGCATTTCATCCGATTTTAGGTTCTAAAAATCCTACATTTCATCGATAATTAAGCGCATAAAACTTTGCATTTCATTTGATGACACTGAGGGGAGAGCCTATGCTGCGCAGGAAAATAGCGGCAGAGCTGGAGCGTTGGCTGAAGTCTGCCGAGCAAAAGGCCTTATTCATCACGGGTTCTCGCCAGATCGGCAAAAGCTATTCGATTCGCGCATTTGGCAAAGCCAGCCATGCAACCTACATCGAGCTCAATCTCATGGAAAATCGCCAGGCAAAAGATGCTCTTCTCGAGGCGCGGAATGCCGATGATTTCATCAGCAGGGTGACGCTTCTTTCGGGAAAGTCGATTGCACCAGGCAAAACGCTCGTGTTTATCGATGAGGTCCAAGAGGCCCCCGACATCATGACGATGGCAAAGTTCCTTGTAGAGGACGGGAGGTGCCGCTGGGCGTTTTCGGGGTCAATGCTCGGGACCCAGTTCAAGGGCGTCAGGTCCTATCCCGTGGGGTATGTCCACGAGCTTAGGATGTTCCCGCTCGATTTTGAGGAGTTTTGCTGGGCAACCGGGGTGAGCGAGGGGGCTCGCCAAACGATACGTGACGCGTGTATCAGCGAGAGGCCCATTCCTGATTACATTCATGACGCGATGATGGCAAACTTCAGGACCTATACCGTTGTCGGCGGAATGCCGGAGGTCGTGCAGCGTTTCCTTGACACGCAGGGCGACCTTGCCTCTGTTCGTCAGCTGCAGTCAGAGCTCAACGAACAGTACCGGCGGGATATCTCCAAGTATGCAAGCGGGCGAGCCCTGCAGGTGCAGAGCATCTACGATCAGCTCCCTATTATGCTCGAGGGCGAAAACAAGCGCTTCGTGCTCAATTCCATTGACCCCAAGGCTCACTACGAGAAGTATCAGCGAGATTTTGTATGGCTTGTCGATGCCGGCGTTGCTCTCAAAGCCGATATCGTAACCGAGCCAAAATCGCCCCTGCTCAAGACGGCACGGCCATCGCAGTTCAAGCTATATCAATCGGATACGGGCATGTTGATGGCGCGCTACCCCGTTGGAGTCGCCCAAGCGGCGTATCTTGATAGCAAGGAGCCCAATCTGGGCGGCATTTACGAAAACGTGGTGGCCCAGCAGCTGGCTGCCCAAAATCGCCAGCTTTACTACTATCAGACAAAAAAGCGCGGCGAAGTGGACTTTGTGGTCGATGGACCGGATGGGACGGCTGTTCCGATCGAGGTTAAATCGGGCTCCTATTACCACGCGCACGCTGCGCTCGGTCATGTGCTTGATACGGCTGAATATGGCGTAAGGCTCGGGATTGTTTTCTCGAGAGGCAACGTTGAGCGCAACGGAGCGGTTCTCTATTTGCCGCTATATGCGACCTGGGCCCTTTCGGATGTTTTGGGCGACTCCTGCGCCGAGGGGATAAAGCTGGAGGTCAAGCCGGTCTAGGGCCAGTCCCGGATGTGGCAAAGGGGCAGTCCCTTTGTCACATTCATGAGCGTGGATTTTCTCCCGTTTAGAGTGCACTCGAGCGCTCAAAGTGGGAGAAAATCCACGCTCGTTTTATGCCGATGGCGTGGCACGTGCGTCCGCGTGCTCGCTTGCCTATAACTGCTCGAGCATGGCCGTGCAGCCGGCGAGCACATCGCGGTAGGTGGCATCGAAGTTGCCGGTGTACCAGGGATCGGCCACGTCGCCGGGGCGATCGGTCCAATCGAGCAGGCGCGAGATCTTGCCGTCGGGGTCGTCGTCAAAGCTGCGACGCAGGCCACGCGCGTTCTCGGCATCCATATAGACAATGTGATCCCAGTCGCCATACTCCGCGCGACGCACCTGACGCGCGCGATGTGCGACGACGGGA
>CAJMPM010000307.1 GCA_905215225.1 uncultured bacterium | reverse complement strand
CGGTCGTGGCGACGGCAGCGCCCGCAGCAGCGCCGGCGACTGTGGCGCCCGCCCCCGCAGCAGCTGCGGCAGCGGCCTTCTCGGCCGCAGCCTTGCGCGCCTTGGCCTCTGCGGCGGCACGGACCTTCATGGCTTTCTCGCGCGCGGCCTTCACCTCGGGTGTGATAACGCTCATGGGCTCGGCAGTCGAGACCTGGTAGAAAAAGCCCTTAAAGTCGATCTGCATGTCGGTGATGGCAAGCCCAAACAGATCGTGTGCCTCGTTCTCAAACGGGAACACCGCCGGATAGTACGAGCTGATGGACGGAATCTCCTGGTACTGGTCGATGCCCTCGACCACCAGGTTCTCGATCGCATAGCTGCCATCCTGAGCGATCTGCTCCTGTGCAGCACGAACGTTGATAAACGTATAGACCAGGCGATACGTGCCGTCGTCGACGTTGCGCTCGGCATGCATTTGCACAAAGCGCGCGCCGACGCCCTTGAGCGCCTGGACATGCGACAGGAGCTCGTCGATCCCGACGGTGGTATAGATAGCCTTTTGCATTACTCGGCCTCCTTTGCAGCGGCGGGCGTCTCAGCAGATGCGTCGCCAGCGGCGGGCGCGGCGGGCTTCCCGGCAGGCGCGCCACCGGCACCGTCAGCCCCGGCCCCCGCGGCCACAAACCCGTCCTCGCCCAACTCAACGCCACCGTCCCAGGTAGCGGCGCCGCCCACGGTGAGCGGGTCGCCGCCGGCGCGCATCACGGCCTCCTTCTGGTCCAGGATGCCGCACGCCTCCACGATGGCATCGATCACGGTCTCGGGGCGAATGGCGCACCCGGGCGCGTACACGTCCACGGGAATCGCGCGGTCCACGCCGCCGATTACGTTGTAGGCATCGCGGAATACGCCGCCCGAGCACGCGCAGATGCCGCACGCCACCACGCACTTGGGCTCGAGCATCTGGTTGTAGATCTGGCGCACGACGGGCAGGTTCTGGGCATTGACCGACCCCGTCACCAAAAAGATATCCGCATGCTTGGGGTTGCCGGTGTTGACCACGCCAAAGCGCTCCGCATCGAACAGTGGCGTGAGCGAGGCCAGCACCTCGATATCGCATCCGTTGCAGCTCGAGCCGTCGTAATGAATAACCCACGGCGAGCGCGACATTTTATGATCCATGGATGCCGCCTCCTAAATAAACACGTCGACGAGGATGGGCATAAGGTTGAGCAGGCCAAACACCAGCGCCACGCCCCATCCGAGCCTAAAGCAGCTGCGCCAGGTGCTGCGCGCGAAGGTGTTGTCGATCAGCACCTCGACAAAGTACGTCGCAGCCATCACGACCAGGGCGACCACCCAGCTCACCGGGTTGTCCCAGACAAAGAACATGCCCACCCACATCAAAAACAGCACGGTCTCGCACCAGTGCATAAGGGTCATCTTGGCCAGCGTGCCGCCGCTCATCTCGGTGGCGACGCCCTGGACGATCTCCTGATGCGCGTGATGCGAGTACGAAAGGTCAAACGGCGACTTGCGCAGCTTGATGGTGAGCACCGCGAGCAGCGCGAGGAAAATGGGCGCGCTGTACACGATGATGGGGGCCGACTGCCCCGTCACGGCGATGGAATCAAAGCTGTCGGTGGCAAGGTACAGGCCCACGCTCATCAGCAGAACGGCAGGCTCGTAACTCATAACCTGCAGTAACTCACGATCGGCGCCAACCTGGGCAAACGGGCTTTGCGTCGAGGCGGACGCCAACACCACAAAGATCGCGGCGAGCGTCACCATAAAGGCGCACAACAGCGTGTTGGAACCCGACACAAAGATGCCGCCGCCCACCACGGTAAAGATGAGCGCGCACGCCATGTAGGTATCGTCCATGGTGTTTACGCTGGCGGGGGCCTTGCGCAGGAGCTTGGCCACATCGTAGAAGGGTTGCAGCAGGCGCGGGCCCACGCGGCCCTGCATGCGAGCCGAAAGCTTACGG
>CAJMPM010000306.1 GCA_905215225.1 uncultured bacterium | reverse complement strand
GATGCTCGCGCCAAAAAGCTTGACGCCCACATGAGGATGCTCGAGGAGGTCTTGGAGGACTGGGCGGCCTACGGTCTTTTGGACCTGTGCCCCGGCGAGCTGATAACTTGGTTTTTAGACCTAATTGTGTTCGACCTGGCGCGCTTGGATGCCGATGGCTGCCATCGCGTGGCCGCTCGCGTCAACATGGCCCTCACGACGTTATTGGGAACGGAGTGGGCGGATATGCCTGCTAAGGGCGCCGTTCGCCGTGTTGCCCACAAGCTCGTTGCGGCGACCTCGGGCGTTTCGATGGCAGACGCCACGCTGTTCTATCTTTCGACTCGCGGTCTCAAAGCCTGTCTGGAGCGCTTTATCTAATTCCAAGCGCTGCCGCCCGCCGCAACCCGGCTGCTAAAATAACCCTGTTACACGCTATTCAACAGGAGGTTCTCTTGCAGAACTCTGATACCCCTAAAGTTTCGCTGCTTGTTCCCATCTGCAATGTTGAGCGCTACCTGCGCGAGTGCCTCGATTCCGCCGCGGCGCAGACGCTCAAGGACATCGAGATCATCTGTATCTAAGACGGTTCCACCGATAGCTCGCCGGATATCATCCGCGAGTACATGGAGCGCGACTCCCGCGTCAAGATGATTGACAAGACCAACAGTGGCTACGGCGACTCGATGAACCGCGGGCTCGAGATGGCGCGTGGCAAGTACGTTGGCATCTTGGAGTCCGATGACTATATGGCGCCCGACGCACTCGAAAAGCTTGTCTCGGCCGCCGATAGCAATAATGCCGACTTTGCGAAGGCGAACTTTGATTTCTACTGGTCTAAGCCCGAGGAGCGCCGTTCGCTGCACGAGATGTTTAAAGCCAAGGACTGCGGCAAGTCGGTACACCCGAGCGATACGACGCAGTTCTTTAAGCAAAAGCCGTCGATTTGGTCGGCCGTGTACCGTCGTGATTTTCTTGAGCGCAACGGCATTAAGTTCCTGCCGACTCCGGGGGCATCCTTTCAGGACACGTCATTCGCCTTTAAGGTGATCGCGTGCGCCGATAAGGCTGTTTACCTTCATGATGCCGTGTTGTCGTATCGCCAGGACAACGAGAATTCTTCGGTCAATTCTTCGGCTAAGGTCTTTTGCGTCAATACCGAGTATGCCGAGATTGAGCGTTGGATTCGAGAGGATTATGCCCGCGACCACGCAAGCGGCGATGTCGCACGCATGCTCAAGTTCAATCAGCTCATTAAGTACGATTCGTATATGTGGAACTACGTGCGCCTGGCGCCTAAGTTCTATAAGGAGTTCCTGGTGCAGATGGCCAAGGAATTTCAGGCGGCCTTGGACGCGGGGGAGTTTTCGCTTGACGACCTCAAGCCGTGGAAGCGCGCGAATCTCGCTGCCATCCTCAAAGATCCTGAGGGCTGGGGTGACGAGCATCCGAGTTTTGCGACGGATGGTGCCTTGGGGCGTGCTAAGTATTACGCCTCGGTTGGAGGCCCAGGCGTGGTTGCTGCCTTCCTCATCGTATCGCTGAGGGGGTAGGTCGGCATGGGAGAGGCCTCGTGTCCTAAAGCTACCATTGTCGTCCCCGTTTACAACTCTGCGCGCTCCATTCAGCGATGTCTCGATTCGCTGTTAGCCCAGTCTGAGCGTTCGATTCAGGTTGTCTGCGTCAACGACGGTTCGACTGATGATTCGTTGAACGTGTTGCGCCAGATTGCGCTGGCCGATGATCGCGTACTGGTGATTGACCAGGAAAACGCGGGCGTCTCGTGTGCTCGAAATGCCGGTATCGATGTCGCCGAGGGCGAGACCGTCTTTTTTGTGGACGCCGACGATTACATCGATGTCCAGACGGTCAAGCGCGTGCTGCATGCCATGGAGTCCGCAGATGCCGAGGCCGCCGTTTTTGGCGGCGTCTGTGAACCTGCCGATGCTGCCCCCAAACGCGTCCAGCAACTCATGAGCACCAAAGCTGGTGCTT
>CAJMPM010000305.1 GCA_905215225.1 uncultured bacterium | reverse complement strand
GCGGCACCGGGACGACCGGTGGCGCAACGGGCGGCGCCACTGGTGGTTCGACCGGCGGCGATGGCGGCACGCCTACGCCTACGCCTACGCCTACGCCTACACCCACTCCCGACCCCTCGCCCACGCCTGACGATACGGTCGGCTAGAAATCATCCGGCCATAAGCAACAAGGCCCCCGAACAGCTTATTCAACTGCTCGGGGGCCTTTTAGTTTAAAGCGACCTGGCAGGCGGTCTTTATACCGGCAAACAAAGGGGGGGTACCGACCAACGTCGATACCCCTTACAAGCCACCATGTCACGCGCACAGTGCCGAGCGCACGACCCGCACGCCTACTTGCGAGAATAGCTCAGCTTATTGATCAGCGCCTCGAGACGCTCGCCGTCCTCGGCCGTCTGGGCAATAACCAAAATCGTATCGTTGCCGGCAAGCGAGCCAAGCACATCGGGCAGCTCTGCCGCATCAACAGCGGCGGCGATGCCGGAAGCCGTGCCAGGCTGAGCCTTAATCATAACCAGATTATCGGTGCGCAGAACGCCCGTTACGAGCTCGGAAACCATACGCTGCAGGAGCAGGTCCTCTGCCAGAACATAGATGCCCTCAGGGAGCTTACGCAGCCCCATATCGGCAATATCGCGAGAGACAGTCGCCTGCGTGCAATCAAAGCCCATAGCGCGGAGCTCATCGACCAGCACGCGCTGCGTGCGGACGTCCTTATTGCGCACAATATCTCTAATGGCATCCTGGCGCCCATTGCGTTTTTTAGCCATACAAACCCTCTCTCCAAAAGATGGCGGAGACAATCAATCAGTGATTGAATAGTTTAACGCTATTTGAAGGCTTTTGTGTATAAGAACGCATTTCGAAACAATTCTATGCAAATTTGTTTCGAAATGAGCCGTTTAGGCGGTTTTTGCGCCCGTCCGGTTAAGAAAAGCTGCCAGATGCGTACACATCACGCAGCGCGCGGGCTTGGCGCTGGCGATCGGCCCAAACAACAGACCAAGTCCCCGATGGTTATCCTTGAGCGCGGCGACCATCTGACGGGTTCGAGGCGCCTCGAGCATATCACGCATGCGGGCGGAACGCTCGATTGACGACACTCCATGCGGGCTCAGACACAAATTCTCGATGCAGGCGACCAGTCCGGCAAAGTAGAACTTTTGGCTTGCCAGCTTGAGCCGACCACCGCTATCTGCTTCCGAGAGTGAGTCCGCAAGCTCGTCGAGCGCTCGAGTGTCATCGGATATCCTGGCATACATGGTGGGATCAAAGGCATCTGTAAGTTTAGGAGCCGCCGCGAGGAAACAAGCATCGCCGCAGCCGGACACGCATCGTGCCTGCGAAAGCGCGCATGCCATAAACCCAACTGTGCGAAACACCTTGTCGCACAAAAGGCATGCCTCAAACAGCGAGCGGCTGTACATCACGCCAGAGGTCTGAACGACACGGCCGCCTAAAATCAACTGAGGCAGCCCGGCCACCATCGAAGATTTGCCATCAATGGAAATATGAGCAGCATCCAAGACGCGCGAATGGCGCTCTCGATGTGCATCATAGCGGTCGAGCGACACCGTGGGGAACACCATGTCTGCCGCAGTATCGCACGCGATATCGACTATCTTGGAAAGAGACTGCGGAGCAAACCACTCATCGGCGTTCATGGCGATGATTTGAGAGCCACGCGAGGCAGCAAAACCGGCACGAAGACAAGCACCGCGCTTCGCGTCCTCGACGTCAATCAAATCAATATGGATGTCCCTGTCGGCAGCAACTTGAAGCGAATGGCGCACACCGGGCGCAGCATCGCGGCAAACAACGACAATCTGCAAATCGTAGAGGTCTTGGTTCTGGATACTCTCGAGCGCACGCATCGCATAGCTGGGCGAACCTTCTACCACAAGGATCACCGAAAGTCGCGGATGCGAGCCACGTCGAACCAAGTTATCCGTCCTCTCGACAGCAATGAATCAAACCGTGGTTCATGG
>CAJMPM010000304.1 GCA_905215225.1 uncultured bacterium | reverse complement strand
CATCCTGTTCCGCGCCAACGTGTTGCGAGTCGCATGTTTGTGTTTGAGAACGGTATTAGACACTTTCGTCACCACCACGTCAGACAAATGGACCATCGTCACCGTTGCCTCCGCTGACAAATGTCTTGATCTGTAACAGGAAGACAGTCTTTGAGCCTCTAGTTGTTACAGAACAAGATCTTTCGGCAGCCGCCAACCTTCCGTCTCAATCTGTAACAGTTACGGGCCCAAACAGCCGCCAAACGTTACAGATTGAGACAAAGTCAGGGCAGCAGGGCGACGCCAGTCACATCCCCTACTCCCACTCCTGCTCGTAGATGTTGAGCGACTTCACGTACCGCCCCTGGGCGCCCATGATGTCGCGGACCAGGCGCAAAAAGAAGCTGACGCATGAGGTATCGAAGCCATCTTCCAGGTCTTCCGGATGGACGGCGCCAGGCCCGTCGACCGCCGTATCGCTCAGGCGTGCAATGTCGTAGAGGTAGAGCTGCCCCGCCGTCAGCCAGACATCGTCGACGCAGGCGAGGCGCACCGCAATCACGCCGTCGCTCCAATGCTCCTTTTGCACGATATGCGGGTCGTAGACATCAAAACGACGGTCGGTGCGCGTGTCACGCAGCGCGACCATACCAGTCGCAGGATCCTTGTCCAAAATGCCAAAGCGCGAGAAATGCTGCGTGTCGCGCACCTGTTCGAGCCGCCTGAGCGAAGCAGGCGAAAGCGACGTCGGCGGCTCGTCCACATACAGCTCCAGCAGCGTCTTGTCATGGTAATAGGGACGCTCGAACAGCAGCCAATCGGTAAATGCCATGTTGTAGGCCATGATTTCGTTTTGCGAAGGCTCCTCGCAATAGCTGAGCCATGGATCGACGATCACTTCGAACTGCGTGCGCGCCGACTCCAAAAACTGAAACTTGCGCAGCATCCAGAACTGGGCCATGTCGGCAATATCGTTACCGACGGCCTCGGCCAGACGTCCCCGGTCCAAAACATGATCAGCCATGGCATCCTCCTCAAACTGATGAACCTCAATTTGAGCTTACGAGGAAGGCCGGTGGTCGCCGCCAGCGCGGGCGAAATGGGTATCAGGCTGCAAACCAGATGCTGACCGAATACTTGACGGAACGCTTGACCGATAAGCTATACCGAGACAAAACCCCAGTTAAACATAGGCAAAATAAACAGAGATTTTGAGCTGCCCAGCCGCAGCCATCACGAAAACAGCAAGGCGCCGCGAGACCGCACGTCAGCAAATGAGCAGTCAGACGTTAAGAGTGTCCCCAACGACTAGACAAAAAAAGCGCGTCCCCAATGACTAGTCGTTGGGGACGCGCCTGAATGACTACCTTACAGCCCCAAGGCCTCGGCGACCTCGGCAGCGCAGGCGAGGGCATCGGCCATGGCGCTCACCACGAGCGAGCTGCCGTTACGGGCGTCGCCGGCCACATACACCGGCGCGGCATCCACAGCAACGCCATCTACGCGAGCCGCAAGGTGCGAGCCCTCGGAAGCCATCACGGGCAGCGGGCGGCCCGCCGTAGCAACAGGCACGCCGACGGCATCGAACACGCTGCGCTCCGGACCCGTAAAGCCGCAGGCGATGAGCACCAGCTGGGCCGGCACCTCGTGCTCGGAGCCCGCAATGCGTTCGGGCTTGCCGGCCGACCAATCCAAATTGACCACGCGCAGTCCCGCGACCGCGCCCTTCTTGTCCAGCAGCACCTCGAGCGTATCCACGCCCCAAGCGCGCATCTCGCCGCCCATGGCAGCGATGGCCTCCTGCTGGCCGTAATCGGTCTTCTTCACATTGGGCCACTGCGGCCAGGGGTTGCTCGCCGCGCGCTTATCGGGCGCGGTCGGCAAGAACTCAAACTGGCGCACGCTGCGCGCGCCCTGGCGCACCGCGGTACCCACGCAGTCGTTGCCGGTATCGCCGCCGCCGATGACCACCACGTCCAGCCCGCGCGCGTTCACCGCAGGCTCACCGCCATCGAGC
>CAJMPM010000303.1 GCA_905215225.1 uncultured bacterium | reverse complement strand
CGTGGCGATGAGCGAGGTGAAGCGACCCTGGTCATCAACGGTATAGTCCGTCTGAGGCGCAAGGGCAGCACCGAAGTAAGCACATCCCTGGGCCAGGCGCGTATTCTGCGACGAACCCGAATTCTCCTTGCCATACGTCTTGAAGATGTTCGGCGTGCCGTCGTCATAGGTTACGAGAACGCCGTTGGACTCGGGCAGCGTCACGACATCGGCCGAGTGCAGGCACTGACTCGCATCGTCAAGATCGACCTTATACTGCAGGCCGCCGATGTTGGGATTAACGGACGCCACGTCGTCGCTCATCTTGACGGCAATCCACTGATGGCCCGAAAGCTGAGCGAAAATCCAGGTCTCGGTATTGTCGGCAATGACGATCTGGTTGCAGTCCTGAGAGCCATACTGATCGATGATGGCACCGAGCTTCTCCACGCCGTCGCGCGCCGTGGACGAAACGCTCAACAGGTAGTCGGCCAGGTTATACTCGCCGATGCCCGTGTCGACACAAGGGTCGAGAGCATCGATTCCGTCGTTGTAATCCGTTGTGAGCGTCGCGGAAACGGAGACGCCGCGCTCGTTGGTGCCGGCCTCGGAATACACGCGGGACGCTGCCTCGTCGTCCTGGGCATCCCACTCATCGGGATTGTCACGAACATAGGTGTAACGATACGAGCGACCCTGATAGGTGTACTCAAAGCCGGTCCCCGGCACAGAATCGTTCTCGAAAGAACGGAAGACAGGGGTGTCGAGCGGCTGCTGCACGCCAAAGGTCTTGCAGTAGCGAGGTGAAAAGTCCTCGGCGCGGCCGACATAGGTATCGCCCGTCGTTGTCTGGTTCTTACCGATGTAAACCTGCGTGCAGGCGAGCGCGGGCGCGGGCATGGCAAGCACAAGCGCCGCGACTATGCCCCCCCTAAACGCCTTCATAGCAAAAGCCGGTAACCTCATACGTTCTCCCCTCCACACGGAGCCCGAACTACCCACCAACAATATGCGTAATGAGAACACTTTAGCTGGGTAAATCGGATTGAATATGCAGTTATCAGCTTATCTTATGTGTTAAGGAAGTATGGACACGGCACTCGTAACAACCCGTGACCGGTCGTTTGCATCTGGCAGGCGGCATTCCCCGCAGGGTTGAACAGGCCGATAAGCCCCGTGCGCAAGATTGAGCGGGCCGAGTGTCCCCCGTGGGGCTGAGGGGGCCAAATGTACCTGTTAGAGGCCATTTAAGCGTTTTAACGGGGACTTTTGGCCCCCTCAGTCCCACGAGGGACATTTGGCCCGCTCATGCCCGACTGGAACGGCACGCGCTATCATGGGTGCCGTTTTGATGAGTCATCTTGATGGGAGCGCACCTATGGCAGCTTTTTCCCATGTGATCTTTGACCTGGACGGCACCATCCTCAACACGCTCGAGGACCTGGCGGCCGCCGGCAACCATACCTGCGAGACGCACGGCTGGCCCACGTTTGCCGTCGACGAGTACCGCTACAAGGTGGGAAACGGCATGCTCAAGCTGGTCGAACGCTTTATGCCTGCCGAGTATGCGGGCGACAGCCGTATGTTTGAGCAAACGCTTGCCGAGTTTAGGGCTTACTACGGCGAGCACAAGGAGGACCACACCGCCCCCTATGCCGGTACGATCGAGATGCTCGACCGCCTGCGCGCCGCGGGCGTGCAGCTTGCCGTGCTCACTAACAAGGACCACGTCTCGGCGGCTCCGCTTATCGAGAAGTATTTTGGTCCCGAGCGCTTTGCGCTGGTACAGGGCCGTGTCGATGCGTTTCCGCCCAAGCCCGAAGCACCCGTCACGCTGCATGTGATGGAGGAGCTGGGCGCCAATCCGGCAACCACGCTCTATGTGGGCGATTCCAATGTCGATGTTCTGACCGGTCACAACGCCGGCCTTAAGAGCGCGGGCGTCAGCTGGGGCTTCCGCGGCCGTGCAGAGCTGGAGGCCGCCGGCGCCGACTACGTGGTGGACACCCAGGACGAG
>CAJMPM010000302.1 GCA_905215225.1 uncultured bacterium | reverse complement strand
CCCCCCGACCATACGAACGAGCATAAGACCGCTGCCAACATCACAAAGGTGCGGCGCATCGACGCTATATGACCGAAAGGACCCTGCATGGGCGCACCCCCCAGCCGCAGCCCGAGCTTTCGCGCAAGCTACACAAGTAGTACGTTTAAGTTTTTTGATTCTACAACCAGCCCAGGGCAAAAGCAAAATCATGCGTAACCGATTTGCAGTCATTTTTCGCATTTTCCGCATTGCGCAGGTAGGACGCCAAAAGTGGCTAAAAAAGCCCCGTCCTAAATGAGCTACTTGAGGAGTTGGGCCATGGCGTTGACGAATTTTTGTACTTGGAGGGTTGGCTCGAGCGGATAGTGCAAAAAGACCGGCACCTCTCGCCCGCAGAGGAACGGCACGCCCACAAAGGCCGGGTGCACACCCGACCATGCGCCACAGGTGAGTACCGCATCGCCCTTTTCCTCAGCTTCGTTAAAGAGCGCAAAGTCAAAGCTATCCACATCGATCACGTCCACGCCGCCGTCGGCCAAAAGGTCGATGCGTAGGCTGTCCATGGCGTCGTTGCCGTGACGGAGCACGCGCAGGCGCATGCCCTCTAGGTCGGCAACCGTAATGCGATTCTTGCGCGCCAGCGGGCTCGCGCGCGGCAGGTCGATATAAAACGGTACGTTAACGATGTGGAGCTTTTGGCAAGCGTCGCCCCAGCGTGGGGTAGAAAAACTCGACTGCACCACATCGACCTCGCGGCCCAAGCTGCGCATGACGGTCTCGCGCTCGTCATAGAGGTCGCTCACCGGCACGATCTCAAATCGCAGCGACGGCTCCAGATCGTGGATGCCCGTCCACATCGAAAGCGTTTGGCGCCCCGGGCACATCATCGACACACCCAGGCGCACGGCACCGCCATCGCCCGCCGCGCGTCGGGCACGGCGCAGCGCGTCCTCGGACTGCCGCATGATCGAGCGCGCGTCGTCCACCAGCAGTGCGCCGGCCGGCGTCACCTTGACGCCCGAGTGCGAGCGCTCGAACAACGTGATGCCGAACTCGGCCTCGAAGCCCGACACCTGCTTGGCGAGGGCCGGGGTCGACACGCGCAATCTTGCCGCCGCACGCGAGAAGCTCCCCAGCTCCGCGGCGGCCGATATGGCCTCAAGTCGTCGATCGTACACGTCAATCTCCCGTTTTCGCGCCCGTGACCGCATGGTGCCACAGGGGGTTGTTTTCGCAGGTCACACGCTCAATTGAGAATGAGCTGCATCGCACAGTGTAAACCTACGGTTAACGCCATTCTAACAAATATGCAATTCACCTGCGCAAATGCAAAGCATACGATAACCTGCGAAAACCACGTGGGTCGATTAATGGGAACGACCCACAGGGAGGCACAAGAAGGGAAGTTCCTATGAGCAACTGGCTTAAGCTCGAGGGCGATGTCTGCGCCGTGACCGGCGCACTCGGCGGTATGGGCGTCGAGATTTGCCGCGAGTTCGCCCGCAACGGCGCCAACGTCGTCCTGCTCGACCTGGACGAGGAAAAGGTCAAGGCCGCAGCCGCCGACCTCGCTGCCGAGTTTGGCATCCACGCCGAGGGCTACAAGATGAACGCCACCGACGAGGCCGAGGTTCAGTCGGCCGTCGATGCCACCATCGCCGACTTCGGTCGCGTCGACGTCCTCGTTAACACGGCCGGCATCCTGCGCTTCGCCGCCATGGAGGACCTGCCGCTGAGCGACTGGGAGCAGGTGCTCAACGTCAACCTCACCGGTTACTTCATCACCTCGCAGCGCTTTGGTCGCGAGATGATCAAGGCCGGCCAGGGTCGCCTGGTGCACATCTCGACCGTCGCCAGCCACTCCCCCGAGACCTTCTCGGGCGTGTACAGCTCCACCAAGGCAGGCGTCAACATGATGTCCAAGATGCTCGCCGCCGAGTGGGGCCCCTATGGCGTCCGCTCCAACTGCGTCGAACCCTGCTTCGTTAAGACCCCGATGGCGGCCAACTTCTACGCCGACCCCGAGGTCGAAAAGAGCCGCAG
>CAJMPM010000301.1 GCA_905215225.1 uncultured bacterium | reverse complement strand
TGCATATGCGAGGCGCCCGCGTCAAGGTCGTCTTGAGCGAGCATGCCACCGAGTTTGTCGGGCCGCTTACCTTCCGTGCACTCACCAACGCGCCGGTCGCGGTGGGCCTGTTCGACGATCCCTCCGACCCCATCCACCACATTTCGCTGGCCCAGGAGCCCGATCTGGTGGTCGTGGCGCCCGCGACGGCCAATATCATCGCCAAGATGGCCAACGGCATCTCAGACGACCTCATCTCTACCACGCTGCTGGCAACGCCGCGACCCATCGTGATCGCGCCCGCTATGAACAACGGCATGTGGAAGGCGCCGGCGACGCAGGCCAACATGGCCACGCTGCGCGAGCGCGGTGTCCATGTGGTGGGTCCGGGCAGCGGCTACCTTGCCTGCGGCGACGTGGACACGGGACGCATGAGCGAGCCCGAGGACATCGTCGAGGCCGTCTGCGAGGTGCTGAACCCCGTCCCGCAAGACCTGGCAGGCAAGTGCATCGTGATCACTGCCGGTCCTACGCACGAGCCGATCGACCCCGTGCGCTTTATTGGCAACCGTTCGTCGGGCAAGATGGGCATCGCCCTGGCGGGGGAGGCCGCTCGCCGCGGTGCTGCGGTTACGCTTGTGCTGGGGCCGACATCGCTCGATGTTCCCCGCGGCGTGGGGTGCGTGCGCGTGCAGACCGCCGCAGAGATGCTGCAGGCGGCCCTGAGCGCCTTCCAGACGGCCGATGCTGCAATTTGTGCGGCCTCCGTCGCCGACTACACCCCCGCTGCCCCTGCGGACCATAAGCTCAAAAAGGCCAACGAGCGCCTGGATCGCATCGAACTGGTCGAGACGGTCGATATTTTGGCCGAGCTCTCGCGCCAGAAGGGCGAGCGATGCGTGATCGGATTTGCGGCCGAGACCGATAACGTCGTGGAGTACGCTCAGCGAAAGCTCGCCCGCAAGGGTTGCGATGTAATTATCGCCAACGATGTATCGCGCGCCGATTCGGGCTTTGGAACCGACACCAACAAGGCTTGGATCGTGAGCACAGCGGGTACGCAAGAACTTCCCGTGCTAACAAAGCCCCAGCTCGCGGATACAATTTTGGACTTGCTTCAAAATTTGTAAAAAAGTTCTTGCACAAGGGCAAAGTTTCGGGTTAATATACTCCCTGTTGCGAGCGAGAGCAGAGCAACAAACAAAAGCTTCGGGACGTGGCGCAGCTTGGTAGCGCACTTGACTGGGGGTCAAGGGGTCGCTGGTTCGAATCCAGTCGTCCCGACCAGAAGTTTGCAGGTCAGGCACCTAGTGCCTGACCTTTTTTGTTTTAAGCAATTGCTTAATTTTGATTAAGCAACAGCACGCCAAAATCTACCTGCGCGATATTCGCTTTTTGCGGTTACTTGCGCGTTTTGCACACGCTTGAGCCGATTTATTGACGCGATACGAATCTACATACGCGTAGCTGGTATACAGCCGAGTACAGGCTGTATTTATCGCGGCGATTTACGCAGATATAGCGACTGTAACGAACAAGCGTGTCGCTGTATTTATTCCAGTAGTTCACTTGATCGGTGGACAAGTGGGCTGTTGCAACGAAACGCCAAGCAGGACGGGCTCTATACGAGGACGCCGCAGAGGTAATGGCGGAGGAGTGCGGCTGGCGCTCTGAGAGCCGCTGTATGACCCTATTTCTCCTCAACCCGAATACCTGTGCCGCGAACCTAAACCGTTCGTACACTTGCCAAAAGATAGGCCCGCGCGGAGTCGCGCGGGCCTTGCACTAGAAAATCTAGAAGCACCAAACGGGAAACACGTTGCCGGCACTGTTGGCACTACCGCTGCTCCAGCGACCGAAAGGGTCAACATAGATAAAGTCCGTTGAGTCACTCGGAGACACGGAACGAGTGCTGAAATAGCACACAATCTCAGGTCCAGAATACCTCGACGTCGCATAGTACTCGTACTGGGCGCCGTCAGACTGGAGGTCTCCGTAAATCTCGGTCGTCGAGAGGATGAAGACCTTGTCATTCGTTGCCGTCGGAGTGCCGGCGCTACCGCCGCCCTCGTTGTCCGTCATCTTCGTGACGGCCTTCGCCTTGGACTGGAGCTCGG
>CAJMPM010000300.1 GCA_905215225.1 uncultured bacterium | reverse complement strand
TGCCAGCGGCCGGCTGGGCGGCTAGTCCTTCGTCGGCGTTTTCCTGGCGTTTGTCTCCGTGGGATTGAGCCTGCTGGGCTAAACCCAACAACAACGTATCCGTGCAGAGCGCGGGGTCGGAGACCATCCGGCCCCGCGCTTTTTTGTATCTGCCGAAACCCTCGGCTTCAACCACATTTGACGCGTCCCCTTTACCTACTCGTCTAAGTTTCACGTCAAGATGACCACCCCGCCTGCCGCGGTGTAGAGTAGAGGCAGCGGGCGCGATGCGTAGCCCGCGGCGAAGCGAGGTGAACATGAAACTCGATAACCAGCAGCTCAAGCGACTGCGCGAGCGCCATCACCGGCGCCACGGCATCCGCCCTGCCTATAGCGAGGTCATGGAGAATGCCGGCCGCTTCCTGAGGCGCGCATTCAACATTCGCGAGGGTCGCGCCCCCTATCACGTAATTCGTAAGCGCTTTGTAAACGGGGCGCGCCTAACCGGCTCGCACCTGTGCATCCTCATTATCGCCATGCTGATCGCGAGTGTCGGCCTCGATATCGATTCGGACATCGCCATTGTGGGCGCCATGCTCATCTGCCCGCTCATGGGCTCGGTCCTTGCCATGGCATACGGCATCGCCACGCTCGACCGTGAGATTACCGTCGAGGCCGTCGCGGGCTTGGCTCTTCAGATGGCCTTTTGCCTGGTCACGTCCACGTTGTACTTTAAGCTCTCGCCCCTTGGCGCCACCACGGCAGCCATCATCGACAATTCGACACCGACTGTGTGGGACCTTGCCGTCGCACTTGCGGGCGGCTTTGCGGGTGGCCTGGGCAACTCGCGCGACCAGGAACCCGCCACGCTCATCGCCGGCGTGGCCGTGGCGACCGCGCTCATGCCGCCCCTGTGCGCGGCGGGCTACGGCATCGCCATCGCAAGCGGGTCACTGTTTCTCTCGGCGCTTTATGAGTTTGGCATCAACGTGGTCTTTATCGCACTGGCCGCCGAAGCCGTATTGCTTCTTTTACATGTACCGCTCAAGCGCGACCTCAACGGCGACGGCATTGTGACCGCTGAGGAAAATGCCGAGGTCGATGAGCTGTCGCACAAGGTGCGCCGCCGCATCATCGTGGGTACGGTGATCTTTGCCATCCCCTGCATCGTTATGACCGCGGGGTCCATTGGCTCGGCGCAGGCCGGCGTGCAGGACGGCTACGGCGTCACCGAAACTACGCGCGAACTTGCCGCGGTGCTGCCGGGCTTTAAGGATTACACCGTCGCCGTCGAGACTTCGGCTACCGAAGGCGACAAGGAGGGCCTTGTCGAGCGCGAGGTTGTCGCTCACGTGACGACAAGCGAGGCACTCGGGGCGCACGACCGCCGCGTTGCCCGCAAGCTCATCGACCTCAACGTGCCCGAACTCGATCGCGTGGAGTTTGACGTGAAGTGATGCGGGACGCGAGGTGGGTCCGGCACGAGAGCGCAGCCGCGGGGCGCAGGCACAGCCAAGCGCAGCGCTACAGCTCGTACTTGTACACGCGGTAGATGTACTTCTCGGCTTCCATCTCGTAGGTAGCGATGGGCAGTCCATAGCGATCGTACTCGGTGAAGGTCTTGGCCTGGCCCGATGCCACGAGCATACTATTTGAATCGCCGACACGTTGCGCGCTGCTCACGTAGCCCGAGAACGGCACTGCGATCTGGGCCACAAGCTCGTAGGTGCGCGCGGTCTCGTCCACCGTAAAGATGCGCCCAAACGAATGCGTTCCCTTGCTGTAGTCGGTCACCACCGCGGCGCCCAGCTGGCCCCAGTCGAACTTGGGATAGCTTTCGGCCGCACCAAAGTTGTTGTCGTACAGCAGCACCTGGTAGCGACCGGTCGTTCCCGTGTCAGAACTCGGCAGATAGGTCACGCTATGCTGGCCCACGTTGAGCGAGATATCGCCTTGGGCCTGAAGCAACTTGTCCTCAAAGCCCGAGTCAGCCCAAAAATCGGGCGAGCCCATAAGCCAATCGACCGTAGGCGTGCCGTAGATATCCGTGAGCTTGATAACCGTTGAGGTCTCGCGCGAGCTGAGCAGAACGGTGCCGCCGCCGAGCCACTGAATCGTGTTGA
>CAJMPM010000299.1 GCA_905215225.1 uncultured bacterium | reverse complement strand
AGTTGATGAACGCACCGCCGACGACAGCACCCAGGTACGGGTTGGCGCCAAAGGCCTTGGCGGCGGAGTAGCCGATCAGGATCTGCAGAATGCCAAAGGACGTTCCCGAGACCAGGTCGGCGATCTTATAGATAAAGTTATTGGTGTCGAGCGCGATAAAGCCGTTGGAGGCCATAAAGTTGAGGGCGCTCATAATGCCCAGCAGCAGGCCCGAAGCCACGATGGCAGGGATGATGGGGACAAAGACGTCGCCGAGCACCTTAATGGCACGCATAAAGATGTTCTGCTGCTGCGCCGCGGCCTCCTTGACCTCGGCCTTGGTGGCAGCCTCGACGCCACTGAGCGCGATGAACTCCTCGTAGACCTTGTTGACGGTACCGGTGCCAAAAATAATCTGGAGCTGGCCCTGGGCCTCAAAGACGCCCTTTGCGCCGTCTATATTCTCGAGAGCCTCCTTGTCAACCTTGGCGGTATCGGCAATCTCCAGGCGCAAACGCGTGGCGCAATGCGCGGCAGAGACGACGTTGTCGGCGCCACCGATGTTGTCGAGCACCTCTTGGGCTGATTTGCGGTAGTCCATGACTTCCCTTTCCTCCAACGGGCGCATGTGCACCCGGCCATCTTTGACACTTACACTGTAATCGTTTTCAGTTTCATATGTCTGTAATCGTTTTCATAGTAGGGTGAACGGTAGGAAAAAGCCGGCGAATGGTAGTTTTACGGCAAAAACAGGCGACTCAGAGGCATGCAGACATGGCCAAGACCTAGACATTCATAAGCTGATGACCGAGCTTGAGCGTCTTGAGACCGCTCTCCCCCTCAACGCCATCGAGCGTGTTGAGCAACATATTGGTCGCCTCGACGCCACTGGTCAGGTAGCCATAGTGCACGGTGGGAATGCCGCCCGTCAGCGCGCGCAAAAACGCGTTGTCGCCAAAACCGCTCACGCGGTGTATGCCCTCGCCCATGCCGCGAACCTCATCGATGGCACGCAGCGCGCCCGCCGCCATGGTGTCGGTCGCGCAGGCGATAAACGAAACATCGGGAGCGACGGAAAGCAGCTCACGCGCCGCACCATAACCCGAGTCGAGCGTAAACGAGCAGGCTCGGATCAAGCGCCACGCCCGCGGCGCGCAAGCCGGCCTCAAAACCGCGACGGCGGTCATAGCCGGCCGCGCGGTCCTCTTCGGTAACTCCAATGTAGGCGATCTTGCCGTCCACACGGCCCGCAAGCGCATGGCCCAGCTCAAAAGCGGCCTCGAAATCGTCGTGATAGACGCACGCCGCGCCCTCGACATTCTGGCCGATCAGCACGATCGGCACGCGGCACGACTCAATCGCCCGACGATGCTCGTCGGTGATCATGGTTGCCACCAGCACGATGCCGTCAACCGGGTGGTTTTGGAACAGGTCGAGGTATTCGAGCTCGCGATCGGGGACGTTGTCGGTATTGGCAAGCAGCATCTGATAGCCACGGCGACCGAGCACCTGGCCAATGCCGGCAGTAATGCGACTCACGGACTCCGAGTTGATCTTAGGTACGATGACGCCGATGAGCTTGGTGGAGCCGGTGCGTAGCGCGCGAGCCTGGCTGGACCGCACGTATCCTGTCAGCTCAATCGCCTGCTTAATGCGCTCGGCCTTATCTGCCGAGATATACCCACCGTTGAGGTAGCGCGAGACGGCGGCGCTCGAAACGCCGGCCAACTCGGCCACATCTTTCATCTTTACCACGAGTACCCCTGTCATTGAAATCGCTTTCACCATGATACCCAACCCTCGCCCGAAAAATATTCGACCGGAAAGGTCTCAGCGGATCATTTCAACCGCCTAGGTTGAGCAAACACCAGCGATCCACCGCCGCGTGCATGTTTATGTCAAACGTAATACGCACGGTACCTTCGTCCATCACCCACGGCTCACGCTCATAGTCCACGATGGCCCACGGGCGCATCATGTTGCAGATGCACTCGATGTAGAACTCGCGACGGAGCGGATAGGGAAAAGCCCAATTCCGGTCAATCCCTTACCGGCAACCACAGCGAATTAAGACTGCGCAACAACACGTCAGTAAAGTTACATACGAGCAGAAACTCGCACGCAATTTCGCCTT
>CAJMPM010000298.1 GCA_905215225.1 uncultured bacterium | reverse complement strand
AGCCTGCCGCCTTCGCCTTCGGGCAAGCGTGTGGTTGCCGTTGGTGGTTGCATCGCGCAGCGCGATGGCGAGGGCCTGCTCACCAACGTCGATAACGTCAATGTCATCTTTGGTACGCATTCCATCGCACATGTGGCAGAGCTCATTGCCGAGGCGTTCCTTGATGGCAAGCGTCATATTCGCACCAACGAGCACGAGGACACGGATGCTATGAGCATGCCGTGGCATCGTGAGACTCAGTATCATGCCTGGGTCCCCATTATGACGGGCTGTAATAACTTCTGCACCTATTGCATCGTGCCGTATGAGCGCGGTCGCGAAAAGCGCCGTCCTTTCGAGGAGATTGTCGACGAGGTGACCGGTTTGGTGCGCCAGGGCGTGCGTGAGATTACGCTGCTGGGCCAAAACGTTAACTCATATGGTCGCGATCTGTTTGGCAAGCCGCGTTTTGCCGATTTGCTGCGTGCCGTGGGCGATACGGGTGTGGAGCGCATCTTCTTTACGTCTTCGCATCCCAAGGATCTGCTGCCCGAGACCATCGATGCTATGGCCGAGACGCCTGCCGTTATGCCGCAGCTCCATCTGGCCGTTCAGTCGGGCTCCACGCGCATTCTTAAAGAGATGAATCGTCGGTACACGCGCGAGGATTATCTGGGCCTGGTCGATCGTATTCGCAACCGTATGCCCGATATTGCGCTTTCGACCGACATCATCGTTGGCTTCCCGGGCGAGACCGAGGAAGACTTTGAGCAGACGCTCTCTCTTGCCGAGACGGTGCGCTATGCCCAGGCCTACACGTTTATTTACTCCAAGCGTGCCGGTACCCCGGCAGCTGAAATTTATGACCCCACCCCGCATGAGGTTATCCTTGAGCGCTTTAACCGTCTGGTCAAGGTTATCGAGACGACGGCTCACGAGTATAACCAGGGCGAGCTTCATACCGTGGTGCCTGCGCTCATTGAGGGCACGAGCAAGAAGAATGACGCTGTCCTTTTGGGCAAGAGTCCCAAGAACCAGACGGTGCATGCGCCGATTCCTGCTGGCTATAGCATCGATCAGCTCATCGGTAAAATCGTCGACGTCGATGTGGATGTCGCCAAGACGTGGTATCTGTCTGGCTCCGTTGTGGGCGAGCCTCGCTAATGATCTCTCCCGGTGCAAGCCTTTCTGCCGTAGCGATCGTCGGTCCGACGGCGGTCGGCAAGAGCGATGTTGCCGACCGTCTGGCTGCTCGTCTGTCGTCTGAAGTGTTGTCTTGTGACGCGATGCAAATCTATCGTGGTATGGACATCGGTACGGCCAAGATGATGCCTGAGGAGTGCTCGGCACCGTTGCGCCTTGTCGATATCGTGAATCCGGGCGTCGCGTATTCTGCCGCGCTCTACCAGTCGGACGCCCGAGCACATGTCGAGCGTTTGCTTGGTGTGCAACGTCTTCCGGTCTTTTGCGGCGGTACGGGCCTGTATCTCAAGGCCGCACTCGATGAAATGGATTTTCCTTCGGGAGAACTCGAGGACGAGCGTCGCGCGGGCTATCAGGAACTTGCCGAGCATATTGGCGAGGAGGCATTGCATGCCCTGCTTGCCGAACGCGACCCGGAATCGGCGTCCGTAATTCATCCCCATAACGTGCGCCGCGTGATTCGTGCGCTCGAGATGCACGATGACGGTGTGTCGTATGCCCAGCAGAAGTCGAAATTCAGCGTTCCGCGCGAGCGTTATCATGCCTTGTGGTTTGGTCTGACGCGTAGCCGTGAAGTGCTGTATGAGCACATTAACCAGCGCGGCGACCTTATGTTTGAGCGGGGACTGGTTGATGAGGTCCGTGGTCTTATGGACCAGGGCCTGGGCGATGCGCTCACGTCGATGCAGGCAATTGGTTACAAAGAGATTATTGATGCCTTGCGTGGCGCTATTACCATGGATGAGGCCCGTGAGCTTATCAAGATGCGTTCACGTCGCTATGCCAAGCGCCAGCTTTCCTGGTTTAAGCGTGACGATCGCATCGTGTGGTTCGATATGGATGAGTTTACGATCGATGAGGTCGTTGATGATATTTACCGTCGCATCGAGGCTGCCTAATGGCTCGATTCCCTTTGGTCCCCACGGCGCCTGA
>CAJMPM010000297.1 GCA_905215225.1 uncultured bacterium | reverse complement strand
ACGTGCTGGGTATCCCGCACACGGAGTAGGGGGTTACAATCTTTGGGGCGGTGTGTGGTGTCCCATATGAGGGTGTTCACATGCCCTGCACCACGCATGTGCGGCGCTGGGATACAATACGCCGATAGCATTATTAGGTTTACAGGGGAGCTGCAATGATAGAGATCGCCGTCAACAACCTCGCGGCCGCAACAGGGGCCCGAACCGTGACGGGAGAAGCCGATCGGGTATGCCGCGGTTGCGTTATCGACTCGCGCCAGGTTGAGGAGGGCACGATATTCGTCGCCTTCCCGGGTGAAAAGGTCGACGGCAACGACTTTGCTTCCCGTGCCATCGAGTCGGGTGCCGGCGCCGTAGTGATGACGCGCGAGCCCGATGCCGAGCTGCTTTCGCTGGCCCATGAGAAGGGCTGCGCCATCCTGCATACCGATGATCCCGAGGAGTTTTTGCTGCGCCTGGCTCACGCTTATCGGTTGGAGCTTGGCTGCCTGGTAATTGGCATTACCGGCTCTATCGGCAAGACGACGACCAAGGACGTGCTCGCCGCCGTGCTCGCCTAGCGCTATCGTGTCTGGGCCACCAAGGGCAATTTCAATAACCTGATCGGCATGCCGCTCACGGTGCTTTCCGCTCCGGCCGATACCGAGGTCCTGGTGCTCGAGATGGGCATGAACCATTTCCACGAGATTGAGCGCATGTCTCAGTCCGCCAATCCCAACCTTGCCATTGTGACCAAGATCGGCACCTCCCATATCGGTATTCTGGGCAGTCGCGAGAATATCGCTCGTGCCAAATCCGAGATTGTTGGCGGCATGTGCGCCGCCGGAGACCTTCTCCCGTTGCTGGTTTTGGGTGGTGAGGACGACTTTACCCCGTTCATCCGCGACACCTTTGCCGCGCCTGCGGGCATCGACGTGATGCTTGCGGGCGTCTCGGACGACGATGAGGTCCGTGCGTGCGACATTCGCATTGATGACGAGGGACGCCCGGTCTTTACGCTCGATTTTGGCTTGGGCGAGACTATCGACACACTGCTTGCCATTCCCGGCGCGCAGTCCGTTCCCAATGCCGTCAAGGCCGCGGCGGTTGCCTATCGCCTTGGCGTGACGCCCGAGCAGATCGATGCCGCCTTTAGGGGTCTTACGATTACCGGGCATCGTCAGGAAATCAAGCGCGCCAAGAGCGGCGCTCGCGTCATCGACGACTCATATAACGCCAGTGCCGAATCGATGGCAGCCGGCCTCGACCTGCTGTGTTCGCTTTCGTGCACGGGTTCGCGCATGGCGGTTCTGGGCGAGATGGGCGACGAGGCTCCTCGCATGCATGAGCTGGTGGGCGCCTATGCGGCGGCCAAGAAGCTCGATATGCTCGCATGTGTCGGCGGTGAGCTTGCCCAGCGTATGGCCGAGGCCGCGCGCATGATGGGTATGGATGAGGACCGCATTCAGGTGTTCTCCGACTATCAGCAGGTGCTCGACCGTATGGGCGGCGCTCTTGAGCAGCATGATGTCGTGCTGGTCAAGGGCTCACGCTTCGTTGAGCTCGATCGCTTTGTGGAAGGTGTGTGCTAGTCCATGTTCGGCAATCCTTCGTATCCTACGTACCAGGCAATTTTGGGATTGGGCATCGCCGCCGTCATCGCGATGCTGCTTATGCCGTGGTGGATTAAGCTCCTGAAGGTCGAGGGCATCGGCCAGCAGGTTCGCGCCGATGGCCCCAAGCGTCACCTGATTAAGCAGGGCACGCCCACCATGGGTGGCGTCATCATCCTGGTTGCCGTTTCGCTGACCTGCCTTTTGATGGGAAAGCTCACCACCGAGCTCGTGCTTGTGCTGCTTGCCACGCTGGCAACCGGCGTTCTTGGCCTCATCGACGACCTGACTTCTGTCACGCACGGCCGCTCGCTCGGCCTGACGCCTCACGCCAAGATGATTGGCCTTACCCTCATCTGCGTTACCTTTACCGTGCTTGCTGTCAACTGGTGCGGCGTCGCCCCCGAGATTCGTTTCCCCGGTGGCCTGACGATCGACCTTGGTGTGCTCTCGACCACCATTTGCGGCCTCTCTTTTCCGTGGCTCTACCTTGTCTTTTGCTGGCTGATGATCGCGGGCCTTTCCA
>CAJMPM010000296.1 GCA_905215225.1 uncultured bacterium | reverse complement strand
CTCATCCTGCAGCGTCACGTACTGGCGCATGCGGGAACGCAAGTTTTTCGCCTTGCCAACGTAGATGACATCGCCCTTGGCATCCTTCCAAAGGTAGCATCCGGGCTGTGTGGGAACGCGCGAAACCTGTTCGGCAAGCGTTGGAATGTTGTCGTGACCGGCCACGCGCACCTACTTACGACGAAGCAGCGCCGAGACCTCGGGCATCTTAAGGACGACGGCAAGGCCAAAGGTAACAGCAAGCGAGACGACACCCGAAACGCAAACAAAGCCAAGCGAAAACAGAATCGCGCCGCCAAGTGCCCCGACAAAGTGTTCAAGCGCCCACATGACGCCGGCGCCTGCGGCAGCACCCAGGCCGCCAAGCAAAAGGCCAAAGAAACCGCCATGCAGGATAGATTTGACCTGAAGGCCACGCAAGCGACGACGCAGCCACCACAGCGAACAGCCGACCAAGATCACGTAGTCGACAACATACGAAAGCGCGATTGCCGGCATACCGAAGCCCAGCACAACGCCAAACAGCAGAACCGAGCCGGCCTGGCCGATGGCAGAATACAGGCAATATCGGCTATAGGGCTTCATGTCGAGCAAGGCAGAGAAGCTCTTCTGCATCAACACGACCACGCCGTAGAGCGGCAGCGAGAACGCCAGGTAGACAAGGAACTCAGACACCAGCGCCACGCCGGACTCATCAAACTTGCCGGCACAGTAAATCATGTTGAGCGGACGCGCGTAGACAATCAGGTACAGCGCGAACGGAATCAGGAAGAAGAGCATCTGGGCGACACCGCGCGAAATGCCCGTGCGGACGCTGTCGTAATCCTTCTCCTGTGCGTCATGAGAGAGCTCGGTATAGAGCGCCGTCGAAAGCGAGGCGGCAATCAGCGCGTAGGGCAGCGTGTACCACAGGCGCGCATAGGCGATGACGGAAGGACCAGTCTCGGGCTGGACAACCAGCGCGGCAGCGTTGGTGATAGAAGTCGAGACAAACATGCACACCGTGGCGAGCAGTGTCGGGATACCGAGCGCAATCGTCTGGCGCAGTGCGGGGTCCTTAAAGTCGATATGGATATGGGGATGCACGCCGTGCTTGCCAAGCGCGGGAATCTGACATGCCATCTGAACAAAGACACCGAGGGTCGTACCGGCCGCAATCAAGATGATGCCGGCACGTTCGCCAAACTGTGCGGACACGGGCGCAAAACCCATAAAGCTCGCAATGACGATCACATTGTTGAGGACCGGGGCAAACGTCGACCAGAAGTAGTCGCGGTGTGCGTTGAGAACGCCCGAGAACACCGAGCCCAAACCATAAAACAGAATCTGGATGGCAAAGAAACGGAACATGAACGCAGCGGTATCCATGCTGCTGCCGTCACCCGAAAGGAACGATTGCGTCCAGATAAAGCCCGGGGCGAACACGGTACCCAGCAACGAAATGCCACCCAGCACCAAAAGCAGAATGCCGAGCAGGTTGCCCACGTACTCGTTCGAGGCCTCGCGACCCTGCTCACGCCTCACGCCCATGTACACGGGCAAAAACGCCGTCACGAGCATGCCGCCCATCACGAGTTCGTAGAGCATATTGGGCAGGTTGTTGGCGACCTGATAGGAGGACGAGAGCAGCGACATGCCGATAGCGGCAGCCATGGCCCACGTGCGGATAAAACCGGTGACACGCGACACAATGGTCAGCACGGTCATAAGCCCAGCAGATCGACCCACCGTGGAATAGTCGGACGAGCCCATATCGTCTACGTCATCCTGAGATTCTATGTGCGACTCGGGCTGCGGCTCAATCTCATCCTCAGAGGAAAGAGGGACATCCGCCGCAAAGGAATCATCGACTAAGATCGCATTGTCGCCAGACGCGGCATAATCCCCAAACACCGTATCGACTTCCTGCGCGGCAGCACCTCGACCAGAAAACGACAAGGGATCCCAATCGTCATCATCGTCGACCGTCACGCCTTCGACGAGACCAACTGAACCGAGCGGTGACCATTCATCATCAGAAAGCAACGGTTCGCCGTCATCGGGAGCATCCTGCGTTGCTGGGCTAACGGCGGCCGCGCCCCGATGCGAACTTTTCCCTTGTGCGGCCATCAAAAACACCGCAGTCTCATCG
>CAJMPM010000295.1 GCA_905215225.1 uncultured bacterium | reverse complement strand
TCACGAACGTCTGTTCTAGAATAACACAACAGGGCCAAGGTACTTAATGCAAGATAGATTCGGCAGAAGCAATATGTGCGAGAGAATCCCTCCCGCAATGTTTCCGTCTGCCCTAGTTCTGGCTAAAGAATGGGAACTGTCGGGGGTCAACCGGTGGATGCGGCATCGGACCACCCTGGGGCCCACCCTGCGGTCCGCCCTGACCGCCCATCATCTTGTCGATGGCGTCCTGGACCTCGCCCTCAAACCGCTTCATGCCCTCGTGCAGACGACGCTGACCGTCCTCGGAGCGCAGCTCTTCCATCTGCTCGGGTGAAATACCCAACAGCTCGCCCAATAAGCCCATCATCTCGCCGCGCATACGGTCACTCGTATCGTCGTCGGCAAAGCGACGCACCTCGGCGCGCGCCAGCGAATCAACCGTCATGCGCTCTTTACCGCTAAGGCCAAGATCGGACCACGCAAGCATGTACGGCCAGGCGCGCTCGGCAAACGAACGGGCCGAAACGATCGGCGCCGTCGGTAGCATGCGACGGGCAGCCTCACCCTGGCGCACGAGCATCAGCAGCAGCGAGCAGGCCTCGGGCTTGGCGGCGGCCATCGGGATGTCGTCAAAGGGACGGTTGCGGTCCACGTGCGACTCGAGCGCACCATCGACCTCGCCCGGCTCAAGCCCGCCCAGCAGCTGCGCCGCGCGATCGAGCATATCAACCGGGCCGGCGAGCGTCGAGAGTGCCTGCGCCAGCACGCGATCCATGCAATCCTCCACCGCGTTGAGCGTCACGAGCTCTTGGGGCACCACAGCCGAGGCGCGGTTGCGTACGCGTGCCACAAACTCGAGCGTCGACAGATACACATCGCCAAAGGGCGCAAAGTCGCCCTGGTAGCCGCCGGACAGCGCGGGCGCCGCCAGCGCGTACTCGGTCTTGGAAAGCGGGCTCAGCGCCATGGCGCCCAGCTCGAGCGCCGTATCCTCGAGCATCAGGCCCAGCGCACGCGAACGCAGGCGTTCGGCATCGCCCGCCGACACGTCGCGGTCGAGCACACGCGCGGCATCCGGCGCATCGCGCTCGACGGTGCGAATGTGCAAGCGCTCGGCGATTGAGCGCACGGCAGAACAACGGGCGGCCTCGGCCTCCTCCTGCGCCGGCGTAAAGATGCGGTTGCGCCCCAGCACCAGACCAATTACGTTACGCGAACCCAAGGCATCGACGGCAAGCGCCGCCAGCAGGGACGACGGCAGATCGCCCTCGAGCGCCACCACGGCACGCGACGCACCGCGGGCGCGGGCATTGTCGCGCACGGCAAGCACCAGTGCCTGCCACAGCCACTCCTCGGAGCGAAACTGGGGCAGCTCATGGTCCTCTAGGGCATCGAGCATCACGCCGCGCTGAATCTCCTGAACCAGCAGGCTCTCCTCAAAGCACGGCGCCTGGGCCACCACGCGACCGCAGTCGTCGAGTACAAACGACCCGCCGGTATACACCGACTCGTCATAGGCACCGACCGGAGCCATGCAGGCAAACCACACGCTGCGCTTGGACGCGATCTTGCGGTAGGCACCGCTGCGCACAGCGGCGACGGCGGCGGTCTCGCGATCGGTCATGTCAAATGCGTTGAACTGGAAATAAGCAATGAGGTCGACACCGGTCGGCAGCATCTCGAGCTCGCGGTCCAGGTCAAACACCACGGCGATGCGCACGCCGTCCACATCAAACACCGGCGGTGCCCAACGCGCGTCGTTGCTCTCGCCACGCTGCAGGGCGATGCTTGTGCGCGCAGGCACCACGCGACCATCTTTGAGCATCATATAGTCAAGCAGGGGCTGGCCCTCAAACGAAACCGCAGAGGGCACGATGCAGATCATATCGAGCTCTTGGATGCGCTCGGCAACGCCCGTCAGGCCCGTCAGCATATCGTGCTCAAAATCGGCAGCGCCCACCAGGCTTCCCGGCATGGCACCCATAAAGAGCGGGGCCGGAACGCACAGCCCGCGCGCGCCGCGCTCATGAGCCAGGCGAGCCTGGTCCTCGCTGCGGCCGCAAATGCCCTCGATGTCACCCAGGCGCATATCGATCTGTGCAAGCGCGAGCTTCATGGCCCAGCCCTTTCCGTCGTAAATCGTCGTTGA
>CAJMPM010000294.1 GCA_905215225.1 uncultured bacterium | reverse complement strand
CAGGATGACCGCCAGGACGTACCGCTGGAAGTCGCCAGCCGCTAGCTGGACGCCGTATCCGGAGCTGATTCCGCCACCCTCCTGAGTAGCGACACTCACGACGGACGGGGCCATGAGAGCACCGCCGAGGAGCATGCCCAGCACCGGAGAGGCGCCGAGCTTCTTAGCAGCGGCATAGCCCAGGTAAATGGGGATAAAGGTAAACGTGTCCTCGTACAGGGTGGTGTAGAGGAACGTGTAGGGCTGAGCGGTATCGGAGAGAACGCCGAGCATGGTGGGACCGAGGGCCGCGGCGATGGTGCGGAACAGACCGCCGGCCATGAGCAGCGGGATCAGCTGGGTCATGGAGCCCGACAGATAGTCGAGGATGATGTTGGGCAGGTTCTTGAGCTCGAACTTCTCCTTAGGAGCGTCGAGGTTCTCGTCGACCGCGGCACCCTGCTTGACGCCGGGCATGGCGACGAACTCGGCGAGCACCTTGGGCACGTTCTGGCCGATGATGACCTGGAGCTGGCTGCCGGCGAACTGGCAACCCAGAACACCCTTGACCTTCTTGATCTTCTCCACGTCGGCCTTGCTGTTATCCTTGAGCGTCAGACGCAGGCGCGTCATGCAGTTGGTGGCGACGGCAACATTCTCCGCACCGCCCACGAGCTCGAGGACATCGGTGGCAATCTGCTTGTTATCTACTGCCATGGGACCCCTCCCCATATCTTCGTGTGCCCACTCGTTCGGACGTAGGCACGCCTTTGGCCCGGTGACTATAACCCCTTACGGTTACCGAGCCCTTGGATACGCTGTCGTAAACAATCTGTTTACTGAACGTTTACAGCGTTTAGTTTACACGGAGCGTTGAATTTGTGACAGTTTTGCCGTTTGCAGTCCGGTGAACGGTAGGAAATCGGGGGTGAGCGTATCTGAACGGCGGTAAATCGTCTCTTTGCCTATGTATTGATATATGGCTATTTACGTGGGATTTTACTTTGAGCGGCCTCTCAATAGCCTGTTAGCTCATCAATAAAACCCCAGATAGAAACTACTAAACATATGTTTAGTAGTTCACTGCGTGTTCGATTATGCCGTTTACCGAGTTCATCTGCTTGTTCCACAACTCTGCATTACACTAAACATGTTTAGATTGTATTGCCGCGATTGTTTAGTATTTGCGGCACAAAGGAGGCAGCTCATGGAACTCAAATCGTGTACCTACGCAACCGTCACCACCTTGGGCGTCTTTGGCCCCTGGATCAGCAAGGTCGTTCTCGACCTACCCTGCACCGTGCGCGCCAACGATCTCGATGCGAACACTTTCCATATATATGTAGAGCGTCACGAGCGCACGGGCGAGGTCCTGATGCGCAAGGAGCGCGGCGCCGACCATGCCGCGCCCTCCGTGGGTTACATCGACGTTCTCGCCGCGTATCCGTGTGACGAGAACGGCTGCAAGCTCGCCGTGGGCACTCATGTGGCACTCGAGGTCGCCGAGCAGCGCCTGACCAAAAAGATCGAAGGCGGCGTCATGGGCTCGCGCATGCTCGATGGCCAGCTGCACATCACGCAGCTCGCGGCTCTTCCCGGCAACGACGGCGACGACCCCACCTGCGGCCTGGTCTTCGATACCTGTCGCGGCGACATCTGCTCCGCGCTCAAGGGTTGGAGCAATGCCGTGCAAAAGACCGCCGTCGACGGCATCGCGCTCGAGTACGGCTTCTTTGAGCCCAGCTTTAAAGCCGAGGACTCGGCCTGCTTCAATCCCTTCGCGCCCGAGGCCACGGTCGTGCCCCAAAAGGCCCCGCTCGTGGTGTACCTGCACGGCGCCGGCGAAGGCAAAGGTGCCACGAAGGGCGAAGGCGCCACGCGCGCCTATATCGGCAACCGCGTGACAGCCATTAGCCAGGCGCAAATCCAGCGCTACTTTGGCGGCTTTGCCTGGGTACTCGTGCCGCAGTCGCCCACGTTTTGGATGGACAACGGCGTCGAGCAGCTCGGTCGCTCCAACCAGAGCATCTACTCCCCCGTGCGCAAGGTGAACTACACCGTGGAAAACACCCGTGTGGGCGACGCCACCGACTATGACAAGCTGACCCTGGAGGTATGGACCAACGGTACCATTGACGCCAGAGATGCTGTCTCCTTGGGT
>CAJMPM010000293.1 GCA_905215225.1 uncultured bacterium | reverse complement strand
TCGGCAGAATCGTCCTGCTTGGTATCGTCCTCAGTCGCCTCGCCCTTTTGGCGCGTGGGGAAGGTGGTTTGTGCAGCTTGGCCAAACTGGTCGTAGAAGCCAGGCATAACACCCATGGGATCGGTCGTCACGAACCAATAGGCACCGCCGCAAACGACGGCAAGGACCGCGATGACGATGAGCGGCTTGGGGATATGACGCTTGTGCTTGTGATAGGCGTCCTCGTCGGGATGCACCTTGCGCTTGGGTTTTTGAGCATCGTCGTGCAGGGAAACGGGCGTGGGAATATCGACCTTGGGGATACCGAAATCCTTATCGAAAGCCGGCAGCACGCAGGTCTCGTTAGGATCGGCGGCGTCCGAAAGAACCGCGGCAGCCGAGGCGGGCGCATGAGGCACCTCGGTATCGATCTGCTCTTGCGTTAGGCGCGGAAAGCCCGCCGTGCGGCCCGCTGCCAGGTCGGATGCGGCCGCGTCCTCGGAGAGGATACCCGGAGCGGGGCGTCCGCATTTGGGACACGTACGATCATGCGGAGAAAGACGGGCACCGCAGCCCTCGCAGAACACGAACTCGGTGTGCTCGGGGCCATCGCCCGGACCCACATAGGCGTTGCAGTAGGGGCAGAACGAGGCGCCGTCCTCGATAGTCTTAAGGCAATGCGGGCAGATCACGGCATCCTCTTTTCGAAGCAATTCAAACAATCGAGGTTAGAGCATAACATCGCCACGCCCCCACAGGAGCAAGGCACCAATTCAACATCCCCGATCACCCCTAAGTTGCGGTGAAATAGGGACTAAAGATTTTTCTGGGACGGGGATTAAAAAATCATTAGGTACACAATGATTTTTTAATCCCCGTCCCAGAAAAATCATCCCCCGGCGACTGAAGCTAGGCTTTATTTGCGGGCTTTTTCTTCTTGCTCGGCATCGAGACCTTAATGCCCTGGGCGGACTTGGTCACACGCGAGCGAGTGACGCCCGTGCCCTTCTTTTTCTTGGGCTGGGCCTTTTCCACACCCTCGAGCGCGCGAACCTCAGCCTCGCGAGCGGTGCGCTCCTCACGGCGCTGCGCCATATCGGCGGCGACGCGCTTGGCAAAACGCTGGGCAGTTGAGCCCGTCGAGCTCACCTTGCCGCCACCACGACCCAGACGGACGCGAACGCCACGGCCAAAGCCGGTGGCAGCATGGCGACGACGCGGCTTAAGCGAATCCATCATCGTGGCGAGCTTAAAGAACACCGTGCAGGTAAAGACGACGATCGCCAGCAAGATAACGGCCTCGCCCATCGACAGGTTGGCGATGGACAGCAGCTGCGGGAATCCGATAACACCCGCCAGGATGCCGACGACGACAAACACAAAAAGCACCACACGCAAGGGCGTAAGCGGCTGCGAGATACGCCAGATCAGACTCACGCTCGCCGCACACGACGTAAGCAGGCACATGGTCGAAAGCGTGAGCTGGTTTAAGCCAACCACGCGCGCTACAAAGATATCGAGCGCCGCAGCCATAATAACCGCCAGTGACGCCGGCAACGCACGCTTGAGCACGTTGGTCAAGAATGACCCCTTCACGCGGGCGTTGTTGGGCTCCAAACCCAGCACAAAGCCCGGCGCGCCGATGCAGAAGAAGTTGATGAGTGTCATCTGAATCGGCTCGAAGGGATACGGCGGAAACGCGATGCACAGCGCCGCCAGGCCCATCGAGAACAGCGTCTTAGTCAAGAACAGCGCCGCAGAGCGCTGCAGGTTGTTGATGGAGCGACGGCCCTCGGCCACCACGGCGGGCATCGAGGCAAAGTCGTTGTCGACGAGTACGATCTCGGCCACGTTGCGCGCGGCATCGGAGCCGGCCGCCATGGCCACGGAGCAGTCGGCCTCCTTGAGCGCCAGCACGTCGTTGACGCCGTCGCCCGTCATGGCCACGGTGTACTCGCGGCGCTTGAGCGCCTGCACGAGCTCACGCTTCTGCTGCGGGGTCACACGACCAAAGACATGGTAGCGGTCCACTGCGGCATCGAGCTTGGCCGGCGTATCGAGCGTCGTGGCGTCCACATAAGCGTCCGCCCCCGGCACGCCCACCACGCGTGCGATTGACGACACCGTACGCGGGTAGTCGCCCCTGATCACGATGAGGGTCACGCCC
>CAJMPM010000292.1 GCA_905215225.1 uncultured bacterium | reverse complement strand
GCAACGATATCTATGCCGAGGGCGTCGACCCGGTCGACCTTCGCCGCCGCGTGGGCATGATCTTTCAGCAGCCCAACCCGTTTCCCAAATCCATCTACGAGAATGTCGCCTTTGGCCCTCGTCTGCAGGGCGTGACTAGCAAAAGCGACCTCGATGACATCGTGGAAGAATCGCTCAAGCGCGCCAACCTCTGGAAAGAGGTATCCAATCAGCTCAACAAGGACGGTTTGGCGCTCTCGGGCGGTCAGCAGCAGCGTCTGTGCATCGCGCGCGTGCTTGCGGTGCAGCCCGATGTCCTCCTGATGGACGAGCCCTGCTCCGCCATCGACCCTACGTCCGTCTCTAAGGTCGAGGATCTGATGGCCGAGCTGGCGCCCGAGATGACGATCATCATCGTCACGCATTCCATGCAGCAGGCGGCTCGTATCAGCGACTACACCGCGTTTTTCTTGCAGGAAGTTGCCGGCGAGCCCGCCACGCTCATCGAGTATGGTCAAACCGACGCGATCTTCACCAGCCCGGTGGACTCGCGGACGGAAGACTATATCACCGGCCGCTTTGGCTGATCGGTGCGACTAGTCCCAAGCCGATCGGATCTGGTCCGGTGCGTATTCACTGTGCGGGCGGCATGACCGCACCCAACTGATTGGAGTGAACCATGCGCAAACTGTTTTCCCGTCAGCTCATCGAGGCCCGTCACGAGATGCTGAGCATCTTCGAGGCCGTCGATCTGGCCCTTCACGACGCCGTGAAGGCCTATGTGACCGACGACCGCAAGCTCGCCACTAAGACCAAGAAGCGCACGCTTTCGATTGATGCTCGCTGCGCCAACTTGGAGGCCGTGTGCTACAACCTGATCGCTACGCAGTCGCCGGTCGCCTCCGACTTCCGTTTGCTGCAGACGATCATCTACGTCGACTTTAACCTGCAGCGCATGACCGATAAGGTTCGCCAGATCTGCCGCGCCACGCGTCATATGGTCAAGGCCGATATCTCGCTGCCCCAGGAGCTTGTCGGTACGGTTGAGGCCGAGGCCGAAGCCGTTTACCAGGTGCTGGGTTCGTCGCTTTCCGCGCTCGTCACTAACGACATGTCCATCATCTGCAACCTGGCCGTCGAGGACGAGCCGGTGCATGCGGCGTACGAGAAGTTCTTCCGCACCTTTAACCGCATGGACACGGGCGATTTTATGGACGACGACAGCAACTATGACGACCTGCGCCGCGCCATCATGGTCTCGCGCTACCTCGATCGTATTGCCTCGATTTCCATCGATGCCGCCTGCCGTCTGACCTTCCTTTTGACCGGCCAGCGTATGACTGCCGGCGATATCGCCCGTACGGACGAGGATGAGCTTGAGAGCATGCGCGTGCCTTCGGGCGAGGGTGTTATCATGAGGCCCGCCGTCGACGCGCACTACGTTGCCAAGGTGCCCGTTAACGAGGTCAGCGAGGGTCTTCGCTACCTGCTCGTTCATCTTGAGGACGAGGACGATGGCGAGGACGACGAGGAGTAAGTAATCCCGTTCGTCGAAAGATTGTAAATACCTAAGTGAGCGCGGCCTTGCACATGCGGGGCCGCGCTCTTGCGTTAGCATGGGACTACTTGTTTGGCTGTCAGCGGAGGCGATTAGCAATGGATAACTATTTGGACTTGATGCGCGCTCGCCGCGAGCAGATTCTCGAACGTTTTTATGCAGCACTCGATCGCGCGGGCCGTCCCCACGACGCCGCGAGCCTCATTGCCGTGTCCAAGCCCGTTGGTGTCGATGAGACCGTTGCCGCCATCCAGGCGGGGTATCGCCATTTTGCCGAGAACCGCCCGCAGGAGCTGGTTCGCAAGCTCACGGGTCTGGCGGAGCATCCGGAGCTGCCCGAGGTTCGCTTCGACATGATCGGCAACCTGCAGACCAATAAGATCAATGCGGTGCTGGGCTCAGCCGAGCTGATTCACTCGGTGGGTTCGCTGCATCTGGCGCAGGCGATCTCGAGCCGTGCTGTTCGCAAGATTGAGGCAGGCGAGCTCGTCGGCCCCCAGCGTGTGCTCATTGAGGTCAATGTGAGTGGTGAGGAGTCGAAGGGAGGCTTTTCACCCGATGAGATTCGCGCCGACGCGGGTGAGCTTGCAGAACTTGAGGGAATTTGCGTA
>CAJMPM010000291.1 GCA_905215225.1 uncultured bacterium | reverse complement strand
CACCAGACCATCACTGCGACGGGCCGCCTGTCCTCGAGCGACCCGAACCTACAGAACATCCCGACGCGCTCTGAGCTTGGTCGTACCGTCAAGACGGCGTTTTCGGCGGGCGAGGGCAGCGTCTTTTTGGCGGTGGACTACTCGCAGATCGAGTTGCGCCTGCTCGCGCATCTTTCGGGTGATGAACATCTGGTACGTGCCTTTAACGAGGGTGAGGACTTCCATGCCGAGACGGCCGCGCGCGTGTTTGGCGTTCCCGTGTCCGAGGTAACGCCCGATCTGCGCAGCCGCGCCAAGGCCGTGAACTTTGGCATCGTGTACGGTCAGCAGGCGTACGGCCTGTCGCAGTCGCTGCACATCTCGATGGCCGAGGCGCGCGACATGATCGACCGCTACTACGAGGCCTACCCGGGCGTGCGCACGTTCCTCGACAACGTGGTGGCGCGCGCCAAGCAGACGGGCTATGCCGAGACCATGTACGGACGCCGTCGTCATATTCCGGAGCTCAAGGCCAAAAACCCGCAGCTCCGCGGCTTTGGCGAGCGCACGGCTATGAACCATCCCATGCAGGGTACCGCGGCGGACATCATCAAGATTGCCATGGCCCGCGTAAGCCGCCGCCTGGAAGAAGAGGGCTTTGCCGCCCACATGATCCTGCAGGTACACGACGAACTGGACTTTGAGTGCCCCATCGACGAAGTCGAGCGCCTGACCGCCATGGTCCGCGACGTCATGGAGCGCGTAGTGGACCTCCGCGTGCCGTTGATCGCCGAAGCCAGCACCGGCATAACCTGGGCCGACGCCAAATAAAGACCCTCCATCAACCCCAAAGTGACCAAGAGCAGAAGGGGGCTCCTTGCCGACAAGGAGCCCCCTTCATTCCAAAAAATCAGCCAAGTATCTAGGCGCCAAGACGCCATCCAGGCGGCAAGCAAGTCACCGCAGGACCTGGCCGGGCGAGCGGGTAAGTTTTTTCGTAGATTCCGCACGAGCCGGAAAGCACTTAATGTGCTTTCCGAGCGAGCCCAGGACCTGACCGAACGAAAAACTTACCCGCTCGCCCGGTCAGGTCCGACGAGCAACGTTAACGAGCCGCCAAGATGGCGTCGATGAGCGTCAGTACGCCCCCGTCGTTGTTGCTCGGAATGCGCCACTTGGCATGCGCGTTCATGTGCTCCTCGGCATTGTCCACGATAAAGCTGTGTCCGACGCGCTCCAGCATGGGGATGTCGTTGTACGTATCGCCCACGGCAGCGGCGTCGGCGATATCGATGCCGAGCTGCTCGCACAGGTGCGCGACGCCAGCGCCCTTGTCGACGCCCAGGTTCATAAAGTCGATCCACTCGCGCCCGGCGTTGGTGACGTAGAGCTTGTCAGAGAACTCGGGGCTATAGGTCTCGCGGAAAGCGGGCTCGGCGTCGTAGCCGGGGAAGAAGATCGAAATCTTGTTGGACTCGAAATCAATGCCCTCAAAGCTGTCGACGTAGTTGATCGTGTTGTAGTAGACGCTGATCTCGTCGTGGTATTGATGGTCGCGGGCAAGCACGTAGAACTCGTCGAAGCAGCACAGGACGGGGACAGCGCGAGGATCCTCCGAGGCACGGCTCAAGACCTGCTGATACAGTTCAACGTCGATATTGCTCTTATAGATATAGCTGCCGCGATAGATCACGCACGCTCCGTTGTCGGGACAAAAGGCGAGGCGGTTCTTGATGCCCTCGAACATCTCCTCGAGCTTGGGGGCGGGACGTCCGCTGGCGGGGCAGAATACGATGCCGGCGTCGGCGAGCTTGTCCAGGCGCGCATCAAGACCCTGGGGCAGCACACGCTCGTCGGTCAGCAGCGTCTTGTCCATATCGACGGCGAGAATCTTAATGTTGCCGATGTTGGCGTCCGATTCGTAAGTTTGCATAAAAAAGCGCCTTTCGTTTCGAGATTGTTTCAGACGTTATAACCATCAACTAGTAGTCGAGCGTATTTTCGCAGGAATGGTGCGTATTTGCACTGCAATTCACAAACTAATGAAAAAACTTTTCAGAAATTTGAAGTTGTCGCTTGTGCTGCGGGCACTTTAGCGTAATATAGCGACCATCGAAAACGGAGACGGAAAAACTACCGCTCACCGAGGAAAAGGTACCGTTTACGATATTAGAGTTGCG
>CAJMPM010000290.1 GCA_905215225.1 uncultured bacterium | reverse complement strand
CGCACGTGATCCAGAAGCTCACCGGTGTCGCCCAGGGCGTTGAGCCCCTGCCCGACCGCTTCCTGGTCGATGCACCGAGCGAGGGTGCCGACAAGCTGGCCGGCCTTGCCTCCAAGATCGAGGGCGGCAACTACTCCGTATACATCTGCTACATCGTCGCGGCGCTCGTGGTTTTCCTCGTGCTCGCCGTGGTCATGGTCTAGAGAGGGGAGAGGATATTATGAACATCGTTCTTGCGATAGCGCAGGGCCTCGTGGTCATGCTGGTCGCGCCCTTCTTCTCCGGCCTCGCCCGTGTGATTCGCGCGAAGATGCACAATCGCCGCGGTCCGTCCATCCTTCAGGATTACCGGGACCTCGCGAAGCTCATGGCGCGTCCCGAGTCCGTGAGTTCCGACTCGAGCTTCGTGCTGCGCATCATGCCGCCGCTGTTCTTCGCCGTCGCCTTTATGCTCGCGATGGGCCTGCCACTCTTTACGGCACAGAGCCCTATCCCGGTTTTTGGTGACGCCATCACCATCATGTACAGCCTGGCGCTCGCCCGCTTCTTCTTCGCCCTCTGCGGTGTGGATTCGTCCAACGCCTACGCCGGTATCGGCGGCGTTCGCGAGCTGCTCCTGCGCGTGCTCATCGAGCCGTCCATGCTGCTGGCGCTGTTTGCCGCCGCCCTGGTGTGTGGTTCCACCGACATCGCCACTATGGGTCAGCACATCATGACGGGCGCCATCGACGCGCCGGTCGCCGTGATCCTCGCCGGCATCGCCTTTGCGATCGCCTGCTACATGGAACTCGGCAAGCTGCCGTTTGACCAGGCCGAGGCCGAGCAGGAGCTTCAGGAAGGTCCGCTCGCCGAGCTTTCCGGCCCGTCGCTCGCCATGGCCAAGCTCGCCATGTCAATGACACAGGTCCTGGTTGTCGCTTGGTTCTGCGCGATCTTCATCCCTTGGGGCGAGCCCGCGACTGTGGGCGCCGCCGCCGTTCTGGGTGCAGTCATCTTCCTGGTGAAGTGCCTTATCGACTTTGTCGTATGCGGCGTGATCGAGAACTCCTGCTCGCGCTCGCGTTTTAAGGTGCTTGGCAATCAGACCTGGGCCGTCGTGGGCATCGCCGTTCTGGCGTTTGTCTTCGTGGTCGTCGGCGTGTAGGAGAAGGGAGAAACAATGTCATTTGCAGTCAGTCTGTCCCTTCTCGGCTTGGTCGCTATCGCGGCCCCGATGGTGGCCTCGGTGCTCGTCGCCCTGTTCCCCCGTCCGTACGCCAAGTGGTTCAGCGTTTTGGGTGCCGCCGTCTCGACGGTCTGCACCATCGCCCTCGCCGCGAATTTCGCTGGCGCCGGCATGCCCGACACGCAGGTCCCCCTGATCTCGTTTGGGCAGACCCTCGTTATGGGATTCACCTTCGATCGCATGAGCACACTGCTCGCGCCCGCCTTTGTGGGTATCGGCCTGCTTGTCGTGATCTATTCGATTCCCTATATGAGCGAGAATAACCGTGAGCATCCCGACGCGCCGCGTCGTCGATTCTACGCGTACCTCGCGACCTTCATCGGTGCCATGGCCGGTCTTGTGTACAGCTCGACCCTTTTGGGCCAGCTCGTGTTCTTTGAGATCACGGGTGCGTGCTCTTGGGGCCTCATTAGCTACTACATGCCGCCTACGGCCAAGAAGGCCGGCATGAAGGCCCTGATCATCACGCATATCGGCGCGCTCGGCCTGTATCTGGGCGCCGCCATCGTGTTTGCCCACACCGGCACCTTCGCCATTACCGCGATTGCAGGCCTCGACGCCAAGCTCAAGGCTATCGTCCTTTTGCTCGTGCTGTTTGCGGCCTGGGCCAAGTCCGCACAGGTCCCCATGTACATGTGGTTGCCTTCGGCCATGGAGGCGCCGACGCCTGTTTCGGCCTACCTGCATGGCGCCTCGATGGTCAAGGTCGGCGTGTGCGTGTTCGCACGCGCGCTCGTCTCTGCCGGCGAGATCCCCGAGATCGTGGGCTGGGTCGCCATTATCGACGCCATGGTCACCATGCTCTTTGGTTTCCTTATGTACCTGCCGCAAAAGGACATGAAGCGTCTGCTGGCCTTCTCCACGATCGCCCAGCTCTCCTATGTGTTCTTTGGTCTGGGCCTTTCGGTCTTTGGCAGCCAGCTGGCTTTTGATGGCGCCGTGTGCCATATCTTTAACCAC
>CAJMPM010000289.1 GCA_905215225.1 uncultured bacterium | reverse complement strand
GCTCAAAGGCGGAGGCGCCCGCGCATAGTGGAGCCGGCCGCATCGGCCGCGTCCGCATGCACCCCATGCCGCTTGCCGAGACAGGTGAGTCCAACGGCAAGGTGAGCCTGGCGGGCTTGTTTGAGCATCGTTTTGCGCCCTGCCGGCGCGATGGCGATACACCGGGGCTTGTCGAAGCCGCTTGCCGCGGCGGCTGGCCCGAGGCGATCGATATGGTTTCGGCTGACGCCCAGCTCATCGCCCGCGAATATCTCAACACCACGTTTTCGAGCAGCTTCCCGGCGGTCGGTCTCGCCCCCGATATTGCTCGTCGAGTCTCCGCATCGATCGCGCGCAATCTGGGACAGGCAACCACGTATAAAACGATTCTTATGGATATGTTCGGTGCCGAGGAGGAACCCGCAGCGTTTGCCGATGAGACCAAGGTGCGCAGGTACCTGGATGCCCTCAAAGGCATGTTCATTCTCGAGGAGGTCCCCGGTTGGGTTCCCGCCGCGCGCGACAAACGGCGCTTTACCGTCAAGCCCAAGCGCTATCTGGCAGATCCGAGCCTTGCTTGCGCCTTGCTAGGTATGTCCTCGCAGGCGCTGCTTGCCGACTGGCAGACATTTGGTCTGGTGTTTGAGAATTTGGTCATACGCGACCTTTCGGTCTACGCACGTTCGCTCGACCTGCTGGATAGCACGCCCGTGCGCTATTATCGCGACGATTCGGGTCTTGAGTGCGATGCTATCGTGCAGCTAGCCGACGGACGGTGGGCCGCCTTTGAGATTAAGGTGAGTGAAGATAAAGCGAACGCCGGCGTCGAGAGCCTCAAGCGCGTTCGCAAGAAGGTCTGTGGAAATCCTCGTTCACGCACACGCGAACCGGAGTTTATGGCCGTGATTGTGGGGGTGGGTGAGTACGCCCGCGAGGTCGAGGACGGTATCTACGTGATACCCGTTCGCGCGTTGGGGTGTTAAGGGGCGGCAAGCCGTGTGTCCGCTGCCCGGTGCCACGGATTGGTGCAAGGGGGCCAGGTTTGTTTGCACCATGTTGGTGCGAAGTAACCTGCCCCCTTGCACCAAGGGTTTGACTTTTAAGACATCATTAAGGCTTGCGTTGTGGAGCAAACCGCAGGTCAATGCTATTCTTTAACCTTATCGTATGGTGTTGTATTCTGCCTGAATTCTCTACCTGCGAACAATGGATAAACGCGACCGAGCGGAAAAGGATGGCAAGCCCGCAAGCAGGGCAAACGTAAGCGATGAGTGGCATGGACCGACATAGCGAGCCCCAGCAGCACAAGACGGCGGCCGAGTACCGCCAAGCTGCCGACGAGCACGTGCGGACCCTCAAGGATTTCTGGAAGGATTTCCTGGTGAGTGGTCTGTTTGTGCTGGCCGCCATCGTTGCCATCTTTGCATGCCTGGCCTGGTTTGCCGCAAATAACCGAGTGGGCGCCACGGGGAGTACGATCGGGGCGAAGGCGGATCGGTACACGCTGACCGCCGCGGGCGAGGGTGAGTCCGGCGCGCACGTGGGCTATTACGAGCGCTCTGAGCGCACGCGCGAGGAAAAGGATGCCATCGATGGCTTGGATACGACCGACGCCATGACGGTAACGCTCGGCTCCAACCTCAACAATGAGACTGCGGGCTCTCTGTACCCGGGTGCTCGCGGCAAGATTACATTTACGGTGAAGCCGCTGGTGAGTGACCTGGACGGGGTCACGATCAATCTGTCGCGCTTGCTTAAGGTCACGAACATTGTTGGCGTTGTTGGGGACGGAGGAACGCTGGCGCCCGAGGCAGAGGCACTCCTTGGCTTGATCAAAGGCCATGTACTGTTCTTTACGAGCTGCGAGAACGGGTATTACTCGGGGCGCGTGACGAACAGCCAAATCACGATTCCAAAGAGCAGTTTTTGCGAGGGCGGGAACGAGGCTAAACCGACGAACCAGTCTGTTCCCGTCACGCTGTACTGGGTATGGCCGGAGTACTTTCAGAACTTCGTCCTTACCGGCAACACGAATTACTACAAGAATCTGTTTGCGGCGGCGGGCGACGCAAAGTCTGACTACGGCGCTCTGCAGGCGGACATGAACGAGCATATAGCGAACTTCTTCTATGTCGCGGCAAACGGCACTAGTGCTGTCATCGCCGCCGTGGTTTCGTCTAGCATGTCCTTCAGCGACACCGCCATCAGCTCGGCGCTGAACAACAATGCCGACGCGCAGATCG
>CAJMPM010000288.1 GCA_905215225.1 uncultured bacterium | reverse complement strand
GATCACTGCGATAGATATGGCGTCTATATTAGCCGCTGTATGGGGTACGATGATGTGCCCACCCGCATGGACGGCAGGCTTTGGAGAAAGGTTGCTAGGGGAGAAAGCCTTAGCGATGACTCTTCAACGGACTCGCAGGATGGTTCCGGTCCCTCTGCCGAGGCCGCGGCTCAGGTTGGCGCGGCGGCTTCGAAGGGCCTGATCGACGAGGTTGGCTGGGGCACCGTTATCCTGCTGCCCTTTGGCGTCTTTATGATTGGCAAGTTTATCCTCGATACCTACGGCGATATCATCTTTGGCTTCCTGAAGACTGCGGGCATCGTGGTCGCCATCATCGCGGTGTTGTTTGTTATTACAAAGTTCATTCTTCCAAGATTTCGTGGTTAATAGCGAACGTGTAAGGAGTTCACATGCAATGCGTGGCTTGCGGAAAAACAATTCCCGATAGCATGGCTTTTTGCCCTTATTGCGGAGCCGCTCAGACGGGAGGTGCGTCTGGCTCGACGAGCTCGTCGGCGGATTCCGGAACGGGGTCGTCTTCTGATTCTGGTTCTGATTCGTCATCCGGGGCTAGCGCGACGACGTCCTCCGGTCCTGCTCCTACCCCCGCGCCCAGCCCCACGCCTGGTGCTGGAACGACTTCGAGCTCCTCTGCAGGCGGAAGCGCCGCTGCTTCTGCACCCGTCGCACCGACGCAGTACGAGTCAGACAAGCGCCTGGGACAAATAGCCTGCGTCCTTTCTGCCGTTGCTTTGGTTCTCGTAATCGCTGGCCTTCAGAAGGCATACATCGGTCTCGGCGTAATCATCGCTGCTTACTTGCTGATCAACATTTTTAGGAAGTAGGAGGAGACAAACATGGCGTTATTTGGAATTATTGCCGTCGGATTTGCTCTTATTGTCGTCTACGCGATCGTGAGGGCTTTTCAAGCCCAGATCACCTTTGTTCTTGGCGCTATTGTTTTGAGCTTCTGCGCGTATGGCGTTTTCAAGGCTTTTAAGAATTACGCGGCTGCATTTAAGAAAAATGCGATTGATTCGAACAGGAGCTAGCGATTATGGCATTGACTGACGAGCGCTATACCCAGACGGCTGCTCTTTTGCCGCCCGAGCCTTCTCGTGCTGAGTACTGGCTCGATAAAGGTTTCTCTGATCTTGGAGCGACGATTCGAGAGGCGATCGTCCTTAACAGGGTTACGCGCGGGGAATTAATTACTGAGCTCTACAACGGCGGCTTTATCCACAAGGTCCTGTGGGGCATCTGCTTCCTCTCGTTTCTTGTTGCGGGCGTTGCGGGAACGGTAATCTTTGCATTCATCCATTCGGCCGTCATCATGGTCGTAATGGTGCTCGTTTACATCCTCTTTGGTCTCTCGCGCGCATTGGATGCTTGGTATCGTAAAACGCGCAAGATGGAGTTTGTCTGCGAGCAGTGCAAGCATGTTTGGCCGACCCCTGGGTATGTTTGCCCCAAGTGCGGCAAGGTTCATTCCTACCTTCGTCCCAACACGTTTGGCTTCTATACGCATGTGTGCGAGTGCGGCCAAAAGCTCCCGTGCACCTTCTTTGCGTCTGCTAAGGGGCCTGATGGATCGACCATCCATCGCTCTGACTTGGAGCAGTGCTGTCCTAATCCCAATTGCGCCCATTCGGTCGCTTCGGGTGAGGCCAGGACGATGTCTATTCCCGTTGTTGGCGGCCGTTCGGTAGGAAAGACCTCCTACATTGCGGCGCTTGCCCACGACCTTGTGCTCGACCGCGCAGCCAAGGAGGGCTATGACACCGATTTTCTCGATGATGACAAGCGAGGGCTCTTCTCCGAGCTCGAGAAGATTTATCAATCGGGCGATGCGAGCATGACGAGTGAGGACTCCGACGTCAAACGCGCCTCCGCATTCTCGCTGAGCGTCTTTGTCCGCAAAGACGGGCTCGACCCCGACCGTCTAATCCATCTCTACGACGTCGCCGGTGAGACCTTCCTTAATAACGACGAGCACGAGGACCAGCTTCAGTACGCATACGCCGAGGGTGCCGTGCTGCTGGTGGATCCCATGAGCATTCCGGATCTGGCAAGCGAGCTCGAGGAAGGGCTTTCGGCAACGGATGCCGCCGTTTCTGGCCGCTCGAACCCCGACGATGTCTTGGCTTCCTTGATTGAGAAAGTCAAAAGCGTTGCCAAGCCGGATCGTCAGGGCAGATTCACCATGCCCCTTGCCGTGGTGCTCAGCA
>CAJMPM010000287.1 GCA_905215225.1 uncultured bacterium | reverse complement strand
GGCCCAGATCCTTGGCAGCACCGCCCTTAACGCTATCGCTATCCAGCAGCGTGGCGATATCGTTGGAAAGCATCTGGCTCGCCGAAAGATCGGTGTAGCTCATTTGACTGCTATCGTCGGTCTTGGCGAGAACGTACATGCTCGTCGTGGCGGTGTAGGTGTTGTCCATCATAGTGAAGGAGACGACGCCCATGGCGATCGCGCAGACCACCGGGAGGGCGATGACCAGCTTAAGGTGCTTTTTAAGCAGCTGGAACAGTTCGAGAAGGGTCATGCAGCTTGCCTTTCATTTCCCTAGTTCATATCGACAAAACTGCTCGTATCATATCGCATCTTTCTGCCAAGTCCGAACTCTATACATAAGATACAGCACATACGGCAATGTTGCGCAATAATAACGCCGCATCGGCAACCCCGGTGCGGCGTCAAAACAACACGTTTGCTGCATTGCTACGCAAATGATACGTCCTGCTGTACGGGAAACGTCACCCTGATGGTAGTCACCACACACAGCTCGCTCGACAGGTCGAGCGAAGCATGGTGATACACGGCGGCATGCTTAACGATGGCCAGACCCAAGCCTGTTCCGCCACGTGCCTTGGAGCGGCTCTTGTCCACGCGATAGAAGCGCTCGAACACCTTGCCCTGCTCCTCGGGCGCGATGCCGATACCTGTATCGGCAACCGTCAGGTACGGATGACCCTCATCATTGGTCCCACATCGAAGCGTAACCGTGCCACCGGGCTGGTTATAGCGAATAGCGTTACTGGCCAGGTTATAAATCAGCTCGTCGATCAGGCGTGGCACACCTTCGACCACAACGGGCTTCGTCTTGCGCACGATGGTCACGTCCGACTGTCGGGCGACCTGCTCAAGGCGCTGCTCCACCGTCGTAATAGCGCGCGAGAGCTCAATGGGTTCCGTGGAACCAATAGGCACTGCCTCGCCCTCGGTCGCGCGCTCGGCCTCGTCCAGGTTAGACAACGTCAAGATGTCGTTTACCAGCGCTGCTAGACGGCCCGCCTCGCGATAGATTCGACCGCCAAAGTTGCGCAGGTCATCCTCGCCCTCAACCATGCCGTTTGCAATAAGCTCGGCGTAGCCCGAAATCGCGGTAAGCGGGGTCTTGAGCTCATGAGTGATATTGGCCGTGCACTCGCGACGCATGCGGTCGTTATCGGCCAGCACCGCCATCTGGCGTTTAAGCTCCTGGCGCTGCGACTCAATGCGCTCGAGCATGGGAACCATCTCGGTGTAGGCATGTTCATAGCTACGGCGCGGGTGGTCCAAATCGACCTCCTGCAGCGGCGCAATGATGGCACGGGATTCGCGGCGCGCAAGGAAAAACGAAAGCACCGCGCCCGCCACCGCGATAAGCAGCATCGGCGCCACCAGCGAAAGCAAAATCGCCGCGACGCCAGGCTGGGCTTGCGCCAAACGAACGACCTGACCGTTATCAAGGGCGACGGCGCGATATAGCATAATCTCGTCGAGCGTGGCGCTCGAGCGCTCCGCGGAGCCCGAACCGCTCTCAAGGGCCTCAACGACCTCGGGGCGATCGCCATGGTTGGGCAACATGGAAGGAGACGCCTCGTTGTCGTAGGCGACCGATCCATCCCTGTTGATCAGCGTGATACGAAGGTCCTCGCGATCGAGGCTTCGCAAAAATGCGATGGGTTCCTTCTGCTCGTTTAAGGCGGCGGCAATAAGCTCGGTTTCTTGCGAAAGGTTGGCACTCGTCGCGTCTGCCAAGGTGTTTTGCACAAAGAACGCACCCAACACCGTAAACGCCAAAATGACGGACATTGCGCAGACAAATATCGTCGCAAACACGCGATGCGAGAGCGTGTGTTTTCCCTGAGGGGCAAAGACCACGGGCTACTCCTCCGTTGCGGCGTCCGCAATGCCGGCATCTTCGGTATCGCCACCAGCGGAAGGCTCGGCCAGACGATAGCCCACGCCGCGCACTGTCTCGCTAGCGCTGGCACGCTCGCCGAGCTTTTGGCGAAGCGTCTGTACGTGAACGTCGACGGTACGCGAGCCGCCATCGAAGTCCCAGCCCCACACGCTCTGCAGCAGCGCCTCGCGAGTAAAGACCACACCGGGTTTGCGCATAAGATACTCGAGCAAATCGAACTCGCGCAAAGTAAGCTTGAGTGGCTCACCGGCAACGGTCACCTCGCGATGGCTGGGCGCAAGCACGATCACGCCCACGCTGAGCACAACACTCACC
>CAJMPM010000286.1 GCA_905215225.1 uncultured bacterium | reverse complement strand
GCCCGTGCAGCTCGGCATAGTATGAATCCAGTCCGTTGCAGGGCATGATGATGGTCTTGGAACCGGGCCAATGCTCCACAATGCGGCTGGCAAGTGCCTGGGCGCCCGCCTCATTTTCGACATGGTCGATTACGACCTCGCCGCCGGTAAAGCCCTCGGCCTCCATGGTGTCGACAATCTTTCCAAGCATCTTCTTTTCGCCACGGGTGTGACCGAAGAGCTTGATCTCCCCTGCCTCGCTTGCCGTGCCTAAAACTCGAATGTTGAGTTTATTGGCGATAACCCCAGCTGCCTTGGGAATACGTCCGGCCTTGGCGAGATTTTCGTAATTGCACAGGCTAAAGAGGATCTTGCTGTTCAGTTCCAGCTCATCAAAATAGCTGCAGGCTTCCTCAAAAGAGACGTCTGGATTGCTTGCGAGATAGCGGTCGAACAGCAGGAAGATCAGGTCCATTTTGCCGCCGGCTCCGCGTGAATTGACCAAATGAATCTGACGGTTCGGATCCTCGGCAAGAACCAAATCGCGTGCCGTGGCGGCGGCATTGTAGCTTCCCGAGACGCCCTCGGAGATGGGCATGCAAATTGTCTTGTCTGCAAGCCTAAAGAGTTCGGTCCACTCGCCTACGCTCGGACAGGCGCTCGAAGAAGCGCTCGACTCCGCCTGCACGGCGCAATTGAGTTCGTGAACATCGAGCGTGAGGTCATCGACGAACTCGCGCTCCCCCACTCGAATATTAAGGGGTGCTAATGCTAAGGTGGTATGGGGCGCGGTCGGTTGCCAATCGCGGAGGTTACAGCTTGAATCTGAGATAAGTGCCCAGCTCATAGAGGGTCCTTTCTAATTGTTCCTCAACAATTATAGCCATCTTGCAAACTGAATGTACGGCTATCTAGTTTTGAATACTAGATAGCCGTACAAGATTAGAGAAAAAAGAATGGACCTCGCGACTTAAAGCCACGAGGTCCACATTCACACGCTGTGTAAGATGACTTAGTAACGCACGAAGATATAGTTATTGTTCATGCCGGCGGCAACGGAGCTGATGATAACACACGTGTTGTAGTCGGAAGCATGAATCATCTGACCACCACCGATGTAAATGCCGGTGAGGTACGAGTTGACCACAGCGACACCGGGCTGCGGATCGGGCGCGCGCGTCCAGCCCATAAAGGTACCCGTGGTGCGCAGGCGGCAATAGCGACCAGTGAGGCAATAACTAACAAAACCAGAGCAGTCGAAGCTGTTCGGGCCAATTCCGCCCCAGGAATAGGCGCAACCAAGCTTGCTGTATGCACGCGAGACAACAGAACCGCCATCGACTGACTGGCTCGGAGCAGAAGGCGTCGGAGCCGGAACAGGCGTAGAGGGCTGCGGCGTCGGAGCAGGTGCCGGCGTAGGAGCCGGAGTGTTGCCGCCCTGGTTGTTATTATTGCTGGTCTGGCCACCGTTGTTGGTGTTCTCGGTCGTACCGGCAGTCTCGTTGCTCACCGTGGCCTTCTCGGCGGTACTGGCGTTGATACCGGCCTGCAGCGCGGCGTTGGCCTCGGCCTCAGCGGCAAGCTCAGCCTGCAGCTGAGAATCCAGAGAGTTTACGACGTTCTGGGCTTCAGCCTGCTGGGCGTTAAGCTCGTCGACCTTCTTTTGCGTGGTGGCGACGTTCTTCTCCTGCTCGGCCTGCTTATCGGTGAGCTGCTGCTTAAGCTCCTTGACCTCTTGAATGGTCTGAGCTTGCTTATCGGAAACTTTGCCGTAGTAGAACAGACGGTTGAGCATATCGCTCAGGTCATCGACACCCGTCAGAACCTGAAGCAGGCTCAGACCGCCGGTTTTGTACTCGCCGGCGACATAGGTTGAGAGCTTAGCCTGACCATCGGCGATCTCCTGCTGCTTTTGCGTGATCTCGCCGGCAGTCTGATCGAGCGCCTGCGTCTGCGTGGCGAGCTCATCGTAAATCTGCTGAGTTTGGGTACCGATCTGCTCGAGCTTCGTACGAGCAGCGGCAAGGTCGGATGCGGTATCGGCGTAGGCAGGAGCCGCGAGGCCCAAGCCCAAAACACAAGCGAGGGTTGCCGTAGCAGCGCAGCGTGCCATGTTTTTGTGCGTGTTTGCTGTGCGCATGTAGCTTCCTTTCCAGTAACTAAGGGTAACGGCTAGTCCACCGTCACCAGGCTAAAGAGCTCCACATCGTCATCAGACGGCGTGAGCTTCTCGCGCGGGTTGAGAAACGCAAGCTCAAG
>CAJMPM010000285.1 GCA_905215225.1 uncultured bacterium | reverse complement strand
CGGCCGACAAGCGCGGCAGCGACCGGGTGCTTACCGACACTGCCGGTCGTCTGCACACGAGCCCCGAGCTCATGCGCGAGCTTGCCAAGGTGGTCAATGTGACCCGTAAGCGCGCCGCCAATATGGCCGCCGGCCCCATGCCGGTTTCGGTCGTGCTTGTGATCGACGCCGCCACCGGCCAGAACGGTCTGAACCAGGCGCTCGAGTTTAACGAGGCACTGGGCCTGGACGGTATTATCATGACTAAGCTCGACGGCACGGCTAAGGGCGGTATCGCCATGGCCGTGGCCGAGAAGCTCAAGCTCCCGATCCTGCGCGTGGGCGTGGGCGAGCAGGTCGATGACCTGCAGGAGTTCAATGCCAAAGATTTCTGCCGCGCCCTGGTGGGCGAGTCCAATTAAGGAGTGACTAGTGTTTGATTCTCTGAGCGATCGCCTCAACGACACATTTGACCGCCTACGCGGCAAGGGTAAGCTGACCGAGGCCGATATTACCTCGGCCATGCGTGACATTCGCATGGCGCTGCTCGAGGCCGACGTCAACTTCAAGGTCGTCAAGGAGTTCGTCGCCAAGACCAAGGAGCGCTGCATGACCGCCGAGGTCATGGAGTCGCTGTCGCCGGCGCAAAACGTCGTCAAGATCGTGCTCGACGAGCTCACCGAGATGCTTGGCTCAACCGAGAGCAAGCTCGTCTTTAGCAACCGCATTCCCAATGTCATCATGCTCGTGGGCCTGCAGGGCTCCGGTAAGACCACGGCGGCCGTAAAGCTGGCCTACCTGCTCAAGAAGCAGGGCCGCTCGCCGCTGCTCGCCGCGTGCGACGTCTACCGTCCCGCCGCTGCCGACCAGCTGGCCACGCTTGGCGGCGAGATTGGCGTGCCGGGCTTTCGCGGTGACGGTGCGCACCCGGTCGACATTGCCAAGGGTGCCATCCAGGAGGCTGTCGACCACCTGCGCGACGTGGTCATCGTCGATACCGCTGGCCGCCTTCAGATCGACGAGCAGATGATGCAGGAGGCCGTGGACATCAAGAAGGCCGTCAAGCCCGATCAGGTGCTGATGGTCGTCGATGCCATGACCGGCCAGGATATCGTCAACGTCGTCTCGGCCTTCGCAGAGCGCACCGACTTTGACGGCGTGATCATCTCCAAGCTCGACGGCGATGCCCGTGGCGGCGGCGCCCTTTCCGTGCGTCAGGTGACCGGCAAGCCCATCAAGTTCGTGAGCATGGGCGAGAAGCCCGATTCGCTGGAGCCGTTCTACCCCGACCGCATGGCCAAGCGCATTTTAGGCATGGGCGACGTCGTCGGCATTATCGAGAAGGCCCAGGAGGCGGCCGACGCCGAGCAGCTCGAGGCTGCCGAGCGTATGCTGCGCGAGGGCTTTACCATGAACGACATGCTCGACCAGATGAAGGCCGTCAAGAAGATGGGCGGCATGAAGGGCATTCTGGGCATGCTCCCCGGTGGCCAGCGTGCGCTCAACCAGATGGGTGGCAACCTGGACGAAGGCATCTTCGACAAGAACGAGGCCATCATCATGTCTATGACCAAGGAGGAACGCCTTCGTCCCTCTATCATCAACGGCCAGCGTCGCGCCCGTATCGCCAAGGGCGCCGGCGTGACCCCCACCGAGGTCAATAGCCTTATGAAGCAGTGGGGCGAGATGAACAAGATGATGGGCCGTATGCGCACGATGGCCAATCAGGCGCAGGCCGGTGGCAAGAAGGGCAAAAAGGGTAAGAAGGGCAAAAAGATGCGCATGCCTAATATTCCCGGTCTGGATGCCATGGGTCTGGGCGGCATGGGCGGCCGGGTTACGGGCGGTCCTAAGTCCGATATGGACCTGCTGCGCCAGATGGAAGCTCAGATGCGCAATAAGAAATAGCGACTGGTTTAGTCGGGTATGGCGAAGGCCGCCTGGATGGTACTCCAGGCGGCCTGCGCCGTTTGTTCGCAGGTTGTCACACACGTGGAAGCGTGCTTGCGCCAGGGCACGTGCCGCTAGTGGCAGCCGCAGCTCTCGTGCCTCTCGTGGTCGTGATGGCCGTGGCAGCCGCAGGACTCGCCGTGTTCGTGGGCGTGGTCGTGGCCGTGGCAGCCGCACGTGGCCTCGCCGTTCTGTGCGAGCGTGCCGGCGATAAGGGCCTCGACGCAAGCGTCGCTGTTGCCCTGGGCACCTGCGTATACCGTGATGCCGGCTTGGGCAAGCGCGTTGATAGCGCCACCGCCGATGCCGCCGCAGATGAGCGC
>CAJMPM010000284.1 GCA_905215225.1 uncultured bacterium | reverse complement strand
CAACGTCATGGAGGTTACGACCCCGCTGATGGTGAGTCTTAACACCATCGGCATGGCCGGCATCTCCATGATGATCCCGGTGCTTGCGGCTTACATCTCCTACTCGATGGCTGGCAAGCCCGCGCTCGCCCCCGGTTTTGTCCTGGGTTACCTGGTCAACAACGCAGTCGTTACCCCTAACGGCAACAGCGTTTCGACCGGCTTCTTGGGCGCCATGATCATGGCGGTTATCTGCGGCTACTTTGTCCGCTGGATGAAGAGCTGGAAGGTCAACAACACCATCCAGACCATCATGCCCATCCTGATCATCCCGATTCTGACCTCGCTTGTCCTAGGCATGGCCTATATCTACATCCTGGCCACGCCGCTTGGCTTTGTGATGGACTGGCTTACCGGCGTGCTCGGCAGTCTGCAGGGCGGCTCCGCGGTTGTCCTGGGTCTGGTCATTGGCGTTATGACCGCCTTCGATATGGGCGGCCCCATCAACAAGACCGCCTCGACCTTCACCATGGCCATCATGGCCTCCGGCATCTACGGTCCTAATGGTATGTTCCGCGTCGCCGTCGCCGTTCCCCCGATCGCCTGTGGCCTCGCTGCGCTCATCGCCAAGAACAAGTTCGATGACGCCGACCGCCAGATGGGCATCTCCGCGCTGTTCATGGGCTGCATCGGTATTACCGAGGGCGCTATCCCCTTCGCGGTCAAGGACCTCGGTCACACCCTTCCCGGCATTTGCATCGGCTCTGCCGTGGGTGCGGCGCTTGCCGCCTTCCAGGGCATCGATTGCTACGTCCCGCACGGTGGCTTTATCGTCGCCCTTGCCACCAACAACGTCGCGCTGTTCTGCCTGGACATCGTGATTGGCGCCGTGGTCGCCGCTGCAATCCTGATTGCCATGAAGCCCACGCTCGACTAGCAGGCCAAGTAACCCTTTAAGGACTCCGGTTGTGCGGAGGGATGGATTTGACTCCGCACAACCGCCCCTACACAACAGAATCCATCCGTACTGATAGGGCCCACATCTGGGTCCCAGGGAACTTTTGTCAAAAATCCTCTGGAGAAGGAGAACAAAATGTCCAACCTCACCATCCGCCAGGCCGTTCAGGGCATGCTCAAGCTGCAGGATAGCGGCGATCACGCAACCATGGTCGGTATTGGCCCCATGAGCCCCAACCTGATTCAGGCCGTGTTCGAGCTTGCCAAGGACGAGGATTTCCCGCCCATGTTTATCGCCAGCCGCAACCAGGTCGATATGGACGAGATGGGCGCCGGTTACGTCAACGGTTGGGACCAGACGCGCTTTGCCGCCGACATCAAGAAGGTTGCCGACGAGGTGGGTTACACCGGTCCGTACTACCTGTGCCGCGATCACGGCGGCCCGTGGCAGCGCGACGAGGAGCGTAACGCCCACCTGCCCGCGGACGAGGCCATGGAGCTCGCCCGCCAGTCCTTCGTCGCCGACATGGAGGCAGGCTTTGACCTGCTGATGGTCGACCCAACCAAGGACCCCTATCAGATCGGCAAGGTTATTCCGCTCGACGTGGTGCTTCGCCGCACGATCGATCTTATCGACTACCTTGAGCAGTACCGTCGCGAGCATAACCTGCCCGAGGTTGCCTATGAGGTCGGTACCGAGGAGACCAATGGCGGCTTGACCTCTACCGATAAGTACGAGGAGTTCATTTCTCAGCTGCAGCCCGAGCTCGAGAAGCGCGGCTGCCCCATGCCCACCTTTATCGTCGGCCAGACCGGTACGCTTACCCGTTGGACCGAGCAGGTCGGTCATTACAACTTTAAGAATGCCCGCGAGCTCGCCGACATGGCTAAGCGCTACGGCGTGGGCCTGAAGGAGCACAACGCCGACTATCTGGATGACGCAACGCTGCTCGAGCACATCCCGGCTCACGTGACGGCCTCCAATGTTGCCCCTCAGTACGGCACCGAGGAGACCCGCGCTTACCTCAAGCGCTGCGCTACCGAGCAGATTCTGGTCGACAACGGCCTGTGCGACGATCCCTCCGACCTGTATCACACGCTGCTGGTCAAGGCTATCAAGACCGAGCGCTGGCGCAAGTGGATGACCGGCGACGATGTCAACCTGCAGGCTGACGACATGCTGGCCGACGACGAGCTCAGCCTGAAGATTCTGGATGTCTCCGGCCACTACGCGTTCAACGATCCCGAGGTCAAGGAGCAGGTCGAGAAGCTCTATCGCAACCTCGCTGCCCAGGACATCGACGGCAAGCGCTTTG
>CAJMPM010000283.1 GCA_905215225.1 uncultured bacterium | reverse complement strand
AGTTTGACGGCAAACGAGATGTTCTGCACCACGCCCGTGGAGGCAACGCCGTCCATGAGCGACTTCACGCAGCCGACGTTGGCGAAGGGGATGGTGTGGCACTGTCCATCAAGCGTGCCCGCGAGCATGCCCGTGGGGGCAAAGAACCAGCTGTCATCGATGGTGACGTCGTTGTCGAGAACGTAGTAGGCGTCGGCGTCGGCGGGTTTGAACCTGTTTTTGAGGTCGCTCTGTGAGCTCAGGTGCACTACGTTCTGCGGCTGAGCCACGGGCTCGGTGGGCTTGGGCTTCTCGAGCGCGGCAATGGCATCGGTGAGCGTCTTGGTTGCGGCGTTGACCTCGGCCTGCTTGGCGTCATCGTTGGCGTAGACGTCTTGAGCGCTCACAAGGGCCTCAGCGAGCTTCGACCAGCTCTCGGCCGTGTAGTCGTTCTCGATCTTGGCGTTGGCATCGTCAATCGCAGCCTTGAGGGCATCCTTGTTCACAACAGCCGCAGCGCCGCCCGAAATCAGCACAGGCAAACCGCCCTGCGCAGACCAGGTAAAGCCGGTGGCAGGGGCATCGGTGTTGAGCTTATCGACCGAGGCCTGGGTCTTGAGGTCGTCGACAGAGATTTTGCTGCCAAAGGAAGAATCGACCTTGTAGCCGCACGCCTGATCGCCCGCAGTGAACAGATTGTTGGTCACGGTGCCAGACTGATACCAGGCAACGAGGCCGTAACCGCCAAAGGGCATGCCGCTGAGGCTGCCGGCGTAATACGAGTTGAGCACCGAACCGCCATCGAGCTTGCCTACAAGACCGGCAGCGTCAGCGAAAGTCCAATTGTCGTCAGAGGGGCTTGCCGTCGACCAGCACATTTGCACGGTACCCGAGCATGTGGTGGCGATAGGACCGTCGGTGCCAGAAATCGTCATCGAACCCGTCACGCCCAGATTCTGTACCGTACCAGCCACGCTCTTCGCCAGCGCCTTGCCGTTGAGCACGATGCTGTGGCCCTGGCCATCGAGCGTACCGGCCACGGTCTCGATCTGTTGGTCAGCCTCAAGGCTGATATTCGCCGCGAGCTTCACGACAGCCCCGGCCTCGATGGTGGTGGGCAGCTCATCGGCAAAAGAGACCATCACGGTCTCGCCGGCCTTGGCGACGCGCGCGCCGCGTGCCTGCTGAGCATCGGCATCCTCGTCGTCGATGTCCGCCGCGGCAGCAAGGCTCTCATCGGCAGACGGAGCGGCCTCGGAGCTCGCCTCGTCCGCCGATGCCTCGGCGCCTTCAGCACCCGTCTGCTCGTCCGCAGTGAAACTCGACTCGTCGGCATTCTCGGCAGTATCCGCCTGCTGCGAGGCCTGGGCCTGCGCCTGCACAGCGATCTCTGCCACGCCCTCGGCAAATGCCGACGTACCCGGCATCGACCAGACGAGCAGCGCCGAGAAAGCGGCGGCTCCCAGGCGCTTGAGCATAATGTTGTTTCGCGTCACCCGTTCTCCTTCTTTCGCGAACCTGCAATAGAGCCATGGCGAAGAAGGCGGGGCAGGCGATACCCCGGCAGCACAAAGGCGCACGTCAGCCACCCTATCGGCAGCAAAACGCACGCTCAGCAGCACCCCTTGTAGCCCGGAATCCAGCGGCAAACAGAGAGGCCCTCGGTTTCGAGAAGAGCGCGGGCAGGTAATCTGACTCGCGGGCGCGCCCGCATACAGTAACCGCCTTGCTCGGGATTCTCACCCGATTCCCCTTTATGCGCTCGCGCGCACCCGTGCTCCGGCTTCTATTTTTAATCGGAGGAAGTGTACGTTACCGCAGGTAAATCGGTCAATGCGCTACACAAAAAACCGCCATACCCGAGCCATATGGCTCCCGGATGACCACCTATAGGCAACCCATATCGCCACTAGGCCGCCAACGAACCAAGCCCGCCCGCAAGGTTGAGCGGGCCAAATGTCCCCCGTGGGGCTGAGGGGGCCAAATGTACCTGCTAGAAGCCATTTAAGCGTTTTAACAGGGACTTTTGGCCCCCTCAGTCCCACGGGGGCTTTTTGGCCCGCTCATTTTGCTTTAGCTCAAGCAAACGGTCCCGCACGATTACTCGTACGGGACCGTTTTTAGTTAGGGCTGTCGTCTATGACCCGCTCCGGTTAATTCGCACGCTTGCGGATAAGCACGGCCCCCATAACGGCCAGAACTCCAGCCACCGTCAGAAGCGCCACGGTCACCGCAGCCGAATCACCGAGCGTGGCCAGCCCTCACGAGGTCGCCAT
>CAJMPM010000282.1 GCA_905215225.1 uncultured bacterium | reverse complement strand
GGTAGCCCGTACCAGATTCGAACTGGTGATCTCCGCCTTGAGAGGGCGGCGTCCTAAACCGCTAGACGAACGGGCCACATGACATCTGCACTGCCGTGCTGCGAGGAAATATATTACGGGACAAAAAACGTCAGCGCAAGAAGAAATTCCAAATTGCCGAAAAATTGTCGGCAGGTTATGGAACACACAGGTAAACTGGGTAGCTAATTCAAGTTGAGATGGACCAAAAGAGCTTCGCGCTCGTTGGGGATGTTGTCTTCGATCACGGCGTCGAGGGCGGAGTTGAGAAGCTGACCCAGTTCCGGCCCGGGCTTGACTCCGGCACGAATCAGGTCGCCGCCGTTGATGGCGAGCATCTTGAGCGTATAGGGCTCCCCCGCCTTCAGCAGCTCGTGCGCCATCGCGCGCATCTCCTCAATCGTCTCAACGTAATAGAAGCACGACGGGGCCTTGCCGAGCGTGTCGGCACGCTTAAGATCCATGAGCTCGCCCATCAAACGCGGCGTGTCGACGCCCTCGCCCGAAAGCGCGCGCATCATATTGAGCAGGCAGGATCGCTCGGGACGCAGCGGCTTGTCATGGTACTTGATTAGCAGGCACACGTCGCGAATCAAATCGTGCGAAAGCGCCAGACGATCCATAATGGCGCGCGCCTTCTTGGCGCCAAGCTCGGGATGACCGTAGAAATGGCCGCTGCCCGCATGGTCGACCGTAAAGCAATCAGGCTTGGAGACGTCGTGCAAAAACGCTGCCCACATAAGGCTCGAAGAGGGCGCGACGCCATCGCACAGCGCCAGCTCCCCTGCCACCGTCAGCACGCGGGCGATATGCTCGTAGACGTTAAACGCATGATAGACACTTCGTTGATCAAACCCGCGGCCCGCTGCCAACTCGGGCACGGCGGCGCAGATAAGCTCGGGGTAGCGCAGCATGGCGTCTCCCCCATGACCGGTCGAAAGAATGCCCTCGAGCTCAATACCCACACGCTCGCGCGCCACGGCGTCGAGCAGCGGCGCGCACTCGGCAAGCGCTCGCTTAGTCTCGGGCTCAATCATAAAGTCCAGGCGGCAGGCAAAGCGCACCGCACGCAACATGCGCAGGGCGTCCTCGTTAAAGCGACGCTTGGGATCGCCGACAGCGCGAATCAGCTTGCGCTCCAAGTCCCCCTGGCCGTCGTCGCGGTCGACAAGCCCGCGCTCGGGATGCCAGGCCATGGCGTTGACGGTAAAGTCGCGGCGCGCCAGATCGTCCTCGAGCGAGGCGGCACGCTCCACACTCTGGGGATGGCGACCATCGGTGTAAAAGCCATCCAGACGGTACGTGGTGACCTCGATACGCTCGCCATCGGAAATAGCCGTGATTCCGCCAAATTTAATGCCCGACTCCACAACCGCGATGCCGGCGGCCTCGAGCGCCGCCTTGGACTCCTGCCACAGGCCGCTACAGCACATATCAACATCGTGGCTGGGGCACCCCATCAGGGCGTCGCGCACCCAACCGCCCACGTACCAAGCCTCAAGACCAGCCGCCTCAAGCGCGCGCAGGACGCACAGGGACGCATCGGACGGTTGAGTACCGTTGAGCGAAACATTGCACATGCCTATGGCCTCCTGCACTTGTGAGCGTTAATCGATGGTTCTCAAGAAGTCTAACAAGAAACGAGAAAGCGCGCACACGCAATCGCGTCGTCAATTCCATAAAACGAGACAGCAGACGCCATATGCGTTCAGCGAGCAAAAAACACCCGCCTCGGAGATCCAAAGCGGGTGTTCGGCAGCGATTTTTCGATGCGGCTAGCAGACCTGACGAACCTCGATGTGCTTCTTATATTCGTCCACCTTGGCAAAGTCGCCCAGGCCCGGGCACTCGACCACGTTGGCGCCGGTGGCCATCGACAGACGGAGGGCATCCTCGACGCGCTCGGGAGCGTCGTGCCATACGGACAGGAAGGCAGCGAGCGAGGAATCGCCGGCGCACACCGTCGACAGCAGCTTGACGTCGAAGGTGCGATTGGCAAACCAGATGTGCTCGCCGTTGGAGAAGTACGCACCGGCGCCACCGAGGGTCAGCAGCACGTTCTTGGCGCCCTTAGCGTGCAGCTCGGCCATAGCGCCCTTGACGGACTCATCGTCGCCACCGCTCACCTTAATGCCAAAGATGTCGAGCAGCTCGTCGTCATTGGGCTTGATCAGCAGCGGCTCCATGGCAATGAGGTCGGCCAGCTGATGGCTCGAGATATCGAGCACGAACTCGGCACCCTTTGCCTTAACCCGGCGAAGTACCTCGGCCAG
>CAJMPM010000281.1 GCA_905215225.1 uncultured bacterium | reverse complement strand
AAAGCCCATCGAAAACCGCCTGTCCGAGCTCTGGAGAATCTTCGACTTTTTGATACCGGGCCTTCTGGGCACGCGCGACTCATTTGCCAAGCGCTTTGAGAGTCCCGTCGAGCATGCCGAGGGCGACAGCGCCGCTCGTCTGCAGGCGCTCGTGTCGCCGTTTGTGCTGCGTCGCGTTAAGGAAGACGTGGTGGCCGACCTGCCCGAGAAGATCGAGGATACGGTGATGGCGCAGCTTACCGGCGAGCAGCGCAAGCTCTACCTCGCCAACCAAGCCCGCATTGCCCAACAAGTGCAGCACCGCGAGGCGGGGGAGTTTAAGAAAGACAAGCTCAAGGTACTTGCCGAGCTCACCAAGCTGCGTCAGATCTGCTGCGACCCGCATCTACACTATGCGGACTACAAGGCGGGAAGTGCCAAGCTCGATACGTGCATGGAGCTCGTGCACGGCGCGCTCGACGGCGGGCATCGCATCTTGCTGTTCAGCCAGTTTACGGGCATGCTCGATATCATCGGCAAGCGCCTGGCCAAGGAGGACATCGCCTTCCTTAAGCTTACGGGCGCATCGTCTAAGGAGAGCCGCGCCAAGATGGTTGCACAGTTCCAGGCGGGCGAGGTGCCGGTGTTCTTGATTTCGCTCAAGGCGGGCGGCGTGGGCCTTAATTTGACGGCTGCCGACGTGGTCATCCACTACGACCCGTGGTGGAACGTGGCGGCACAGGACCAGGCGACCGACCGCGCCCACCGCATTGGCCAGCAGCACACCGTGACCGTGTACAAGCTCATCGCCAAGGACACGATCGAGGAACGCATTATGCAGATGCAGGAGTCCAAGCGCGACCTGGTCAACAGCGTGCTCGGCGGCGATGGTATCTCGTCGGCGCTGTTCACGCGCGAGGATGTTCTGGCGCTGCTCGGTGGCGACGGTCGCTAGCTGCGCGCGGGATGGGGCTGCCGGGGCGGATAGTACGCGCCGCTCCACCGTTCCCGCCCGTTATGTGTTCATTTGCAATGCCATGGATGGCTCGGCGCTCTTTGGGCATAAGAAGCGTCAAGTACATTGGCACATCAGCAAAGGAGAACATCATGGCGAAATTCTTTAAGGACCCCGACGGCAAGCTCATCGCTGCCCTTGGCGACGACGTTGCGACCCCTGCCGGTTGCACGGAGCTGACCGCAAACACTGAGGACGCGGCGCATGAGAAGCACGTGCCTGTTGTCGAGACCGAGCGCGACGGTCACGTGATTCGCGCCCGAGTTGGCTCGGTCGAGCACCCCAGCCTGCCCGAGCACTACATTGAGTGGATCGCCCTTGAGGCCGAGGGCCGCTTAGAGGTCCATTACCTTGAGCCCGGCATGAAACCCGCGACGTTTTTCGCGGGCGGCTCCAAGACCGGTACCGTCTATGCCTACTGCAACCTGCACGGGCTGTGGTCCGCGACGTTCTAGGAGCGCGCCCCCGCTCGGGGTATCATAGCTAGCATATGCACATGCAAGCGCCGGCTGCATTATGCGGCCGGCGCTTTTACTACGATTTCGATGGTTTACGACGGAAAGGGCTGGGCCATGAAGCTCGCGCTTGCACAGATCGATATGCGCCTGGGTGATATTGAGGGCATTTGCGGCCGCATCGAGGACCAGGCTCGTCTGGCCCACGAGCGCGGTGCGCGCGTGCTGTGCGTTCCGGCTCCGCTCTTTATGGGCGCTATGCCCGGTGGCCTGGTGGGCGCTGCCGACTTTGAGCACGACATGCTTGCCGGCTTGACTGGTGTCGCCGAGCGTATCCAGGAGCTTGACATGATCTGCATCGTGCCCGCGGCGGTTTCGTTTGAGGGCCAGCCGCTGCTCGACTACATGATGCTCAAGGACGGTCATGTGGTGCCGGCGCGTTCGAGCATTGCCCTGCAGCGTGGCGAGAACAACGACACGCGTTGGGCGCCGCCGGTGTTCGACGTGGACGGCGTGCGCATCGCCGTGATTTTTGACTTGGACCGCGAACTCGAGATGTTGCCGACCGGTGTTGACCTCATTGCGTATTTCCAATTCAACGCGTTTGACATGACCGACCGCGAGACTGTTGCCATTGCCGCCGTTCGCAGCGGCGCCTACCGCAAGGTCGCCTCCAAGCGCAGCGTGTGGTTTGCCTGCATGGCGCCGGTCGGTGCCTATGACGAGTCGGTGTATACCGGCGGTTCGTTTGTGCTCGACGACTGCGGTCGCGTGGTGGCCCAGGCGCCGTGCTTTGAGGAGAGCCTGCTGGTTCAGGAGATTCTGCGCGGCGAGGAGCTCGGAGCCCTGGAGGATCAAGAACTGCCA
>CAJMPM010000280.1 GCA_905215225.1 uncultured bacterium | reverse complement strand
CTGGGGCTGGAGTGCACGTGGCGGCGGTTGGCGCAGCTTTGGCAGCTGGAGCGAGGGCATCTCCGCTCACGTTGCCTATCTGGGCGCCAACTACGGCTCCACCCTTACCCCGGCTGCGGCCAAAAAGTACTGCCCGCCCACGTGGCAGGACTGGTACAACAAAGTCGCCGCTCAGATGAACCGCATCTAAGTGCAACTGCAAAGGGCCCCAATAGGGCCCTTTTCTTTTAGGTAGCGGAGGTATCGACGACGCCGGTCGCATTGGCAACCGCGACTATGACGATCATGCATAGGAGCAGCACACCCAATGCCTTGAGCCAGAGTTTCGCGAGTTTCTTGCCGCGATAGCTGTCGAGCAGTGCGAATCGCCGACGAAGACGGCGCTTATCGAGCAGCGCAAAATGCATAAGCACCATAAGGCCATCGACAAAGAAAAAATACTCGATTATGAGAAGCCACGTCGGGTAGCTTTGGTTTGCTCCGGTGGGGTGAAAGACGGCAAAGTGACTTCCGGCAAAGAACACAAGCAGCGAGAAGCAGATGAGCGTATTCCAAATGCGCCCCAGAGACTCCGGAACGCGAGAGAGCAGACCTCTTGCAGCGGAGGCGGCAGGTCTAGGTAGCACTGTGGGGTTCTGGAGCCCTTGGGGCGTCAACACCGTCTCCGAGTCTGGAGTACGGACAGGCGCAGGAGGTCGCACGGGGCGACGCAGATCGTACGCCGCGCGCGTCGCCCGTCTCAACGCTTCCGCACTCGCAAAACGCTTGGCCGGATCGAGCGCCATCGACATGCAGACGGCATCGGCAAGTGGGGCGGGAATGCCGCGCGCCTCGCATTGCTCGCGCATGTCGAGCCCTGGTTTAGGGTCGACTCCCGTCAAGCAGAAGAACAACAGGGCGCCAAGTGCGTAGACATCGCTGCGCACACTCGTCTGCCCAAACCCATACTGCTCGGGCGGCGCATAGGGTCGCGTGCCAAACTTGACGGTGTCGGCATCGGCGCCATCGCGCCATACGCGGGCGATCCCCAAGTCGATAATCACCAGCGATGAAAATGTCAGGCCGTCATCAGGCGTATAGTTGGCACCTGTCACGATGATATTCGACGGCTTGAGGTCGCGATGGATCACCGGCGCCGACGTCTCCCCCGCCATTGCAAAACCGGCGTGGAGCTCGCCCACGGCATCGCATAGGACAGGATACAATTCACGCGCATAATCGGGAGTGGCTCCCAGACGGTCCACCAGCGCCCCGAGTGTCTCCCCTTCGATGTATTCCATAACCACGTTGAGCTCGTCGCCCACACGACGACAATCGACGATTCTGGGCAGGTGCTCAAAACGCCTGCCTGCCCGCTGAGCGGCAAACAAACGCCCGTATGCCCCGCCGATTTGAGCCGAAGCATCGATGCGTTTACGGACAAAGGGGCCGCGCGAACCACCGCCGGTTCCTTCAAAGTACACAAGCTCGGTTGTTTCAACGGGCGAGCGCTTAAGTACACGCTCCACGCGATAGCTGTCGTCACGATCGAGCGACGCCAGGTGCTCGGCAAGCGCTGCGGTCAACTCATCATCGGAATATGTTGGGGTCTGAGTATCCATAGCCTCCATCATAGCGCAGGGCGCAGACACCCCATGGCATCCGCGCCCCGTTCGTTTGCATCGTTGTTCGACAGCTCCACCGGCTCAGATATCAGCCGCTAACTCACCGTCTCCTCGCCAAAGCGATACAGCTCCTCGTTGACCTTTTGGAGGCTGCACCCGCGATCGATACAGAAGATGATGATCGCATCGCGACGGTCCTTACAATTGAGGATGTTGGCACCCGCCGCCGTCAAGGCGCGGTTGGTCTCCTTGAGCGTCAGCGCCATGGCAAAGGCAATCTGCAGCACCTTATTGCGGCTCGGATGCCGCGCACCGGTAAAGATCTGATAGCCAAAGGTCTCATTGAGATCGGCCATACGAACCACGCGCGAGCGCTCCAAGCCCTTTTCCTGCAGCAGCTGCTTCAGGTAGTCCGAAAGCGACGGGGTGGCAAAGTCGTGCTCCTTGATATAGCCATCGATGTTTGGCGCGTCGAGAAGCTCATTGAGTAACTCGTCAGTCAGCTTTTTATCGGGCATACGACTTCACCTCCCATACGGCGCAACGGTAGCGACATGCTAGGCCAGCACCCAGCTTGCAGTGGCAGATTTATCAAACATGTTGGCAAAATACAGTGCCTTCTTGATATCGCCATCAAAGTAGATATTGTCCGCCACGGAGCCACCGGCGGCAAGGGTACCAGACTGCAGCTCTTCGGAGCCCTCGCTGTAGTAACCCT
>CAJMPM010000279.1 GCA_905215225.1 uncultured bacterium | reverse complement strand
GCGACCCGCGATATCCCGTCTAACTAACGCAATCCTTCTACCGCGTCTGCCAAAAGGACGGCAGCGCGGTCCTGGGCCAAACCGCGAGCCGCCTGACGCATAGCATCGCGCGCCTGCGCATCATCGATAAGATGCAGCAGCTCATCGGCAAACGCCTGGGTATCGATATCGGCATCGGCGCAGAGCACGCCAGCACCGGCATCGACCAGATAGCGGGCGTTGGTGGTCTGATGATCGGCCGTCGCATGCGGATACGGCACAAGTACCGAAGGTGTGGCAAGGGCCGCGATTTCGGCAACGCTCGAAGCGCCCGAGCGCGAGAGGACCAAATCGGCCGCGGCCAGCATATCGCCCATATTGTCGATGTAGGGCTGGACGCGATACCGCTTCGCCTCCTCGGGCATCAGGGCAAGAGCACGCTCGGAGTCCTCGAAGCCATCGGCGACAGTCGAATGCAAAACATAGAGATTATCCCGCGAGAGCAACTCGTTTTTAAGCGAAGCCACGCGCTCATTAAGATGTTGAGCACCAAGTGAGCCGCCAAAAACCAGCAGGAGTGTGGCGTCCTCAGGCACGTCGAGAGCCCTGCGACCGCGAACCCGATCCCCCTCGATCACAGAACGGCGCACGGGGTTGCCGGTCATGAGCACATGGTCAGGATCGCCCTCGCGCTCAAACACGGAACGTGCTGCCGGCACCGAGATGCAAACGCGGGCGGCATGCGAACTCATCATCTTGTTAGCAAGGCCCGGAACGGAGTTCTGTTCGTGCAGCAGATACGGAATGCCCGCGTCTTTGCACCAGTCCAGAAGCGGGACCTCGACATAGGCGCCAAAACCTATAGCGACATCGGGCTTGCAGGCTTTAGAAAAATGGCTGCCGAGCGTGCGCTTCGCCTTATAGACACGCCACAGCGAGCTCAACGCCGTCCAAGGGCGAGAACGGTCGAAGCCCGTAACCGTAATCGGCACAAAATCGAACCCAGCCTCGGGAACCAGACGACCCTCGAGCTTGCGCGACTGGCCCACGAACACAACGTGGTGGCCACGGTCTCGCAACTCTTCGGCCAAGGCGAGCGCGGGGTTGATGTGTCCTGCCGTGCCGCCGGCTGCAATAGCAACGGTCATTTTATCGGTCATGGTAGTCCCTTCGTACACGCGGTCCCTGGTCGTCGGTGCGCAGACGCGCCGACGGGTCCGAGTTCAAATCGATTCGATTATATCCGCCGCCCGCGTTGCGAGAGCGGGGGCGCTGAGGACGACCTTGCGGCGCCGTTCGCTGACGCGGGCGGGCTGCCGGCTCGGTCGCAGAGCCATCCAGGACGGTAAAACCGTTACGCGTAGATCGCTCGCCGCGCACGTGGGGCACGCCGGCGGTGCTCTCATCCATAACGGCAAAGCTCTCGCGGCGACGGTCGTACTCATCGCGACGGGCGCTCTCGTACGAAACGCGCAGGATCAGACCGGCGAGCATAAGCGACACAATAATCGAAGAGCCGCCGTAGCTAATAAACGGCAACGGTTTGCCCGTCATGGGAAACACGTTGAGGATACCCAGCGCGTTAATCAAAAACTGCACCGCGAGAATGACCGCGGAGCCAGACGCCATAAGCGCGCCCCGACGATCGGTCGCCTGCTCGGCAATGCGAAACGCCGAGTAGATCAGCATCGCAAACACCAAGAAGAACAGCACGGTTCCGACAAAACCGACTTCCTCGCCAATGATGGCCAGGATGTAGTCGTTGTGTGCCTCGGGCAAATACGAGTACTTCATGGTTGAGTTGCCGATACCGCGGCCGAACAGTCCGCCCGAAGCAAACGCCATAATGGCGAGCGTTGCCTGATACCCGTCTCCATATTCATCTGCCCAAGGGTTCAAGAGAACCTGAATGCGCACCATACGGTACGGCTCGACGACAAGAGCGATCACGATGATGACGGCGCCAGCAAGAATCGCACCGATAATGAATTTTGGGTCAAGGCCGGCAAAGAGCGCCATGCACATGATCGTCAACAGAATAATCAGGATGGTGCCAAAGTCGGGCTGAATAAAAATCAAGACGAGCGATATGCCCAAATATAAGCCCATGCCCTTAAGGAACTCATTGATGTTACCGCCGGGCGAAAACACGCGATCGAGCATGATGGCAGAATAGGCAATGGCAAACGGCTTGAGAAACTCCGATGGCTGAAACTGAATGCCGGCAATGCTCAGCCAACGCGTAGCGCCACGGCTGCCGCTACCAAAGAGGAACACCGCAAGCAGCAAGATCATCATAGCGATAAGGGCAAGTTTAAGCGCCCCTTCGCCAAACCAGCTATCGGGTGCCACGCGCGCGATGAAC
>CAJMPM010000278.1 GCA_905215225.1 uncultured bacterium | reverse complement strand
GACGGGCTGGAGGGCTGCGAGCACGCCGTGTTCGAGATCCTCTCCAACGCCATCGACGAGGCCCGCGAGGGCTTCGGCAAGGAGATCGTCGTCACCCACTTCCGGGATGGCCGCATCCAGGTCGAGGACTTCGGCCGGGGCTGCCCGGTGGACTGGAACGAAAACGAGCAGCGCTACAACTGGGAGCTGGTCTTCTGCGAGCTGTACGCAGGCGGCAAGTACAACAACAACCAGGGCGGCGACTACGACTTCTCGCTCGGTACCAACGGCCTGGGCTCGTGCGCGACTCAGTACGCTTCCGAGTACATGGACGTCACGGTTTGGCGCGACGGCAACAAGTACTCCCTGCACTTTAAGAAGGGCAAGGTCGTCGGCGCCAAAAAGAAGGCACTTGAGATTGAGCCCAGCAATGAGGACCGTACCGGCACCACCATCAAATGGCGCCCCGATCTTGAGGTCTTTACCTCCATCAGCATTCCCCACGATTGGTATCGCGAGACCATGCGCCGCCAGGCCGTGGTCAACGCCAACGTGACCTTCCGTCTGCGTATCGAGGGCGACGACGGCGAGTTCTCCGAAGAGGACTTCTGCTATCCCAAGGGCATCGAGGACTACGTGCTCGAGAAGGTCGGTACCGACTACCTCACCGAGCCTTTCTTTATCGAGGCCGACCGCCGTGGTCGCGATCGCGAGGACCTGCCCGATTACAACGTCAAGATCACCGCGTGCATGTGCTTCTCGCGCACCTTCATGATGCAGGAGTACTACCACAACTCATCGTGGCTCGAGAACGGCGGCTCACCCGAGAAGGCGGCCCGTAGCGCTCTGACCAGCGCCATCGATGCCTACATTAAGCAACAGGGCAAGTACAACAAAAACGAGAGCGGCATCAAATGGCAGGACGTCCAGGACTGCCTGGTGCTGGTGACCAACTGCTTCTCCACCCAGACGTCCTACGAAAACCAGACCAAGAAGGCCATCAATAACCGCTTTATCCAGCAGGCCATGACGGCATTCTTTAAGGAGCGCCTCTCGACCTACCTGATCGAGAACAAAGACGCCGCCAACAAGATCATGGAGCAGGTGCTCATCAACAAGCGCTCGCGCGAGAACGCCGAGAAGACGCGCCAGAGCATCAAGACCAACCTGCAGCAGAAGACCGACATGGCCAACCGCGTGCAGAAGTTCATCGACTGCCGCTCCAAGGACAAGAGCCGCCGCGAGATCTACATCGTAGAGGGCGACTCGGCAGCAGGCGCCATTCGCACCTCGCGCGATGCCGAGTTCCAGGGTGTTAAGCCCGTCCGCGGCAAGATCCTCACCTGCCTAAAGGAGGACTATCCGCGCATCTTTAAGTCCGACATCATCATGGACCTCATGCGCGTGCTGGGCTGCGGCGTGGAGATCAAGGACAAGCGCATCAAGAACCTCGGCGCCTTTGACCTGGACAACCTCAACTGGAACAAGGTCATCATCTGTACGGACGCCGACGTCGACGGTTATCACATCCGCACGCTCGTGCTCACCATGCTCTACCGCCTGGTGCCTACACTTATCGACGAGGGCTACGTCTATATCGCCGAGTCGCCGCTCTACGAGATCAACTGCAAAGAAAAGACCTACTTTGCCTACACCGAGCTCGAGAAGAACGGCATCCTCAAAGAGATTGGCGACCAGAAGTGCTCTATCAACCGCTCCAAGGGTCTTGGTGAGAACGATCCGGACATGATGTGGCTCACCACCATGAACCCCGAGACGCGTCGTCTGATCAAGGTGGAGCCCGAGGACGTCACCAAGATGGAGACCATGTTCAACCTGTTGTTGGGCAATGACGAGGCAGGCCGCAAGCGCCATATCTCCGAGCACGGCAAGGAATACCTCGACCAGCTGGACCTGCAATAGCAGCAAATCGATAACGACGGCCCATAAGAAGTTCAAGAGGAAATCGTGGCAAAGAAGAAGACGAAGAACCAGCCAAAGAAAAAGCAGGTCAACGCCGAGAACGTCATCGGCCTGCACTCCGAGGTCACCGACCAGCCGATCACGCAGACGCTCGAGGTCAACTACATGCCCTACGCTATGAGCGTCAACGTTTCGCGTGCGTTCCCCGAGATCGACGGCTTTAAGCCCTCGCACCGCAAGCTGCTCTACACCATGTACAAAATGGGTCTGCTCAAGGGCGAGCGCCAGAAGAGCGCCAACATCGTGGGTCAGACTATGAAGCTCAACCCGCACGGCGACGCCGCGATCTACGAGACGATGGTGCGCCTGGCGCGCGGCAATGAGACACTGCTGCACCCGTTTGTCGACTCGAAGGGCAACTTCGGCAAGGTCTACTCGCGCGATATGGCCTATG
>CAJMPM010000277.1 GCA_905215225.1 uncultured bacterium | reverse complement strand
CCCGTTTCGAGAGCAGATTCCGGGCCGCAGTTTCCCCGAGGGCCCCATTGGGAAATTGCATCCCAGTCTGAGCGCCGATTCCGGGCTGCAGTTTCCGCTAGATGCCTCAACCGGAAAGCCCATCCCGTGTAGGTGTTCCGGAGTGGGATTCGGTTTCCGCAGCAGGCCCGTCTGGGAAGCAATGGCCCAGAATCCCCCCTCGCACCGATCAGTCGATTGAACATCGTTGCATGTTCGCGCTATCATGCATGGTTAAAATTGGTTAGCCATGGCAAACGGTTAGCCATGGTGAACATAAATACAACGCCCTGTGGGCGCCGGGGGAGGAACACGGACGTGAAGCTCGATACACTCGAGATTGGAAAGGACGCCGTTGTCGCATCGGTGGCATCGGACGACCAGGCACTCCGACAGCATATTTTGGACATGGGCCTAACGCCGGGCACCGAAGTCACCATGATGAAGTACGCCCCCATGGGCGATCCGCTCGAGATCCGCCTGCGTGGCTACGAGTTGACACTGCGCAAGGACGATGCCGCTCGCATCGAGCTCGTGGGTATTCACGACACCGATACGGGTCCGCGCGCTAACGCCGCAATCGGCACGACGGAGCATCCGGCCCTGGGCGAGGGGACGTATTCGCCCCGTGCGGCAAAGACGGCCGTGCCTGAGGGCGCGCCGCTGCACTTTGCCCTCGCCGGCAACCAAAACTGCGGCAAGACCACGTTATTCAACCAGCTGACGGGCTCCAACCAGCACGTCGGTAACTTTCCCGGCGTGACGGTCGACCGCAAAGATGGCACCATCCGTAACCATCCCGAGGCGAGCGTTACCGACCTGCCTGGCATTTACTCCCTGTCGCCGTACACAGGCGAAGAAGTCGTGAGCCGTCAGTTCATCCTTGACGAGCGCCCGGACGCCATCATCGACATCATTGACGCCACCAACATCGAACGCAACCTGTACCTGACACTGCAGCTCATGGAGCTTGACCGTCCTATGGTCATCGCGCTCAACATGATGGACGAGGTGACGGCCAACGGCGGCGCCGTGGACGTCAATCTGCTCGAGAGCCTGTTGGGCGTGCCTGTTGTCCCCATTAGCGCTGCCCGCAACGAGGGTATCGGCGAGCTGGTGGATCATGCCTTGCACGTGGCGCGGTTCCGCGAGCGCCCCGGTCGCCTGGACTTCTGTGCGCCCGATGGATCGGACGGCGGCGCACTGCATCGCTGCATCCACGGTATTGCTAACCTGATCGAGGACCATGCCGTGACGGCGCACATTCCGGTGCGCTTTGCGGCGACCAAGCTGGTTGAGGGCGACGAGCTGGTGACCGAGGCGCTTCACCTGGACCGCAACGAGCTCGACGCCATCGAGCACATCATTAGCCAAATGGAGGGCGAGGCCGGCACCGACCGTCTATCTGCGCTGGCTGACATGCGCTTCGGCTTTATCGGCGACGTGTGCGGGCGTTGCGTCGTCAAGCCGCACGAGAGCCGCGAGCACGTGCGCTCCGTCAAGATTGACCGCATCCTGACGGGTCGTTACACGGCCATCCCGGCGTTCCTGGTGATCATGGGTCTCGTCTTTTGGCTGACGTTTGGCGTGATCGGCGCGGCGTTGCAGGGACTTATGGAGGACGGCATCGCTGCCATCATCGCCTCGGCCGATGCGGGTCTCAAGGCGTTCGGCACCAACGACGTAGTGCGCTCGCTGGCTGTCGACGGCGTGCTTACGGGCGTGGGCAGCGTGCTGACCTTCCTGCCGATTATCGTCGTGCTCTTCTTGTTCCTTTCCAGTCTGGAAGACTCGGGCTACATGGCGCGCGTGGCCTTTGTCATGGATAAGGTATTGCGTCGCTTTGGCCTGTCGGGCCGCAGCTTTGTGCCCATGCTCGTCGGGTTTGGCTGCACCGTGCCGGCTATCATGTCGACCCGTACGCTCCCATCCGAGCACGACCGCAAGATGACCGTCATGCTCACGCCGTTCATGAGCTGCTCGGCCAAGCTGCCGGTTTACGGCTTGCTGTGCGGAGCATTCTTCCCGCAGGCGACGGTCCCCGCCATGGTCTCGCTCTATCTGATTGGCATTGCGGTCGGCTGCATTGCCGCTCTGGTGCTCAACCGCACGGCATTTAAGGGCGACCCGGTGCCGTTTATCATGGAGCTTCCCAACTACCGCTTGCCGAGTGTCAAGACGACGGTGATGCTGGCATGGGATAAGGCCAAGGACTTTATTACCAAGGCCTTTACCATTATCTTTGCCGCTACGGTGGTCATCTGGTTAAATCAGACGATCGACATACGCATTAATGTGGTCGACGAACAGACGCAGAGTCTTCTTGCCGGTCAGGGAAGCATTCTCGAGACGGCGCTGC
>CAJMPM010000276.1 GCA_905215225.1 uncultured bacterium | reverse complement strand
CCGAGCGCAGCAAGAAGGTCCACGACTTCCTCACCGTGGGTGCCGCCGCCCCCCTGCAGGAAGCTGTCGGCACCGCCCTCAACTTCGACGACAGCTATTACGATGAGGTCCTTGACCTCTATACCGCCAAACGCGACCTGTTCTGCCAGGGACTCGACAGTATCGGTCTTGAGCATAACGTGCCGCAGGGCGCCTACTACGTCATGATGGACATCTCTGAGTTTGGCTATGACAGCGACCTCGAATTCTGTGAGGACCTCGCATCTAAGGTGGGCGTGGGCGCCGTGCCCGGCTCAAGCTTCTTCCGCGAGCCCGTCAACCATCTGATTCGTTTCCACTTTGCCAAGCGAGACGAGACGCTTAACGCGGCGCTGGAGAACCTCAAATCGCTACGTGATAAAATCAAGCCGCGCGGGTAAGGACGGCCCGGCAACTAAAGCAACCAAAGAAGCCTCGTACCGCCCGCCGCGTTGCGAGGCTTCTTTTTATAGCGCTTTCTAAAATGGTTTAGAGCTCTATACTTTAGCCACGGAGCAACTCGTCCCAGAGAGAGGAATACTATGGCAGAACAGCAGCTTATCGGAGCGCTCGAGGCCGGCGGCACCAAGATGGTCTGCGCCACGGGCTATGCAGACGGTACGGTCCTGGAGCGTGAGCAGATCGCGACCACGACCCCGCAGGAGACCGTTGAGGCCGTCAATGCATGGTTTGCCAACAAGGGCATCGCTGCGCTGGGCATCGGCGCCTTTGGCCCCACCGCAGTCAACCCTGCCTCGCCCCAATACGGCAAGATCCTGGAGACGCCCAAAACGGCATGGCGCTACTTCGACCTGCTGGGCACCATCCAAAACGAGCTCAATATTCCCTGTGGCTACGATACCGACGTCAACGTCGCCTGCCTGGGCGAGGTCACCTTTGGTTGCGCCCAGGGCCTCACGGACGTCGTCTACCTGACCATCGGCACTGGTGTGGGCGCCGGCGTGCTCTCGGGCGGTAAGCTCGTACACGGCATGATGCATCCCGAGGCCGGCCACATCCTGGTCACGCGCGACCCGCGCGACACCATCGGCGAGCATAGCGCTTGCCCCTTCCACGACAACTGCCTCGAGGGCCTCATCGCCGGTCCCGGCGTTAAAAAGCGTTGGGATGGCAAGAGCGCCGGAGACATGGCCGATGACCCGGAGGCCATGGACCTGCTCGCAGGCTATCTGGCACAGGCGCTCATGACCTACACGCTGTGCTACGCACCGCAAAAGATTATCATCGGCGGCGGCGTGGCCGACCACACCCCCATCGTGCCGCTCGCACGCAAAAAGTGCGCCGAGATGCTCAACGGCTATATCGTCACGCCCGAGGTCAACGACATCGATACCTACATTGTCAACAACAGCCTCGAGGGCAAGCAGGGCATCATGGGCTGCCTGGCCCTGGGCGCCCAGGCGCTCCAGTAAAGGGTGCATCAACGGCGCACGGCGTAGCCAAGCTCGCAAAACGCCCGGACAAAACCGTCACGCCCCGCAGAGGCCCTCAAACGAACAAAGCCGCCTAGGACCAAGCGAACGTCCTAGGCGGCCTTTTTGGTACATATCAGCAACCGTAAGAGATATCGAAGCGCGACGCCTGTCGTCGCCCCGCAGCAGTCGATCATCACATCGGTAATCATGCCGGCGCGACCGGGCACAAAAAGCTGGATCGTCTCGTCGATAGAGGGAACAAGCAGCAAGAACACCGCCGTGGGCAGCAACACATCAAACGTGCGCCGGCCTTCGAGGTCAAAGGCGTGCGTCGCCAAGATGCCAAGCACCATGTACTCGGTAAAATGAGCGCACTTGCGCACGACGAAGTTGGTCACCCACTCGTATGGAAGCCCCAGGGCCTGCAAAAAGCCGCGAATGGATTCCATGATCGACAAGCTCAACGAACCAGACCCCGTACCGGGAACCAGCGAATTGCCCCAAATGACGAGCACCATGGCGCAGGCGGCAAGCGCCCATTTTCGATCGAGCTTAACCATGAGGCAATTATGCCTCCGCGCGCAGCGGTGTAAAGCTGGCGGTACCGCCCTCGATAACGCTCAGATAGGCACGGCCCGTGCGCTTGACGGCCGCAGACTGTAGACGGTTGATCTCTTCCTCGAGAATCTGATTGACGCGCTCATGGCGGCGGTTTTCCATAACGCCGGCAGCGATAGCCTCGGCGCGCTCGATACCCTCGCGCGAGATACGCGCGGTATCCTCGGGAAGCACGGAGCTGTGGCGGCCGACATAGACGGGAGCAACCGAGACAGGTGAGGCTGCAGGCGTGGGCACCGCCACGGGGGAGGGCTCGGCAGCCTCGGCCATGCTCGCCATTGCGGCGGCCCACATGTCCTCGTGGCCCG
>CAJMPM010000275.1 GCA_905215225.1 uncultured bacterium | reverse complement strand
GCACTATGGCGCTGATTCGCGCGGTGCGTGCATTTCCCTGGACCAATGCCGCACCCTGCCCGCGTATTCTGCTGATGGCACCTATCAAGATCAAGCCGCAAATCGCCGATGTATATATGACCGATTATGACGAGCGTTCTGTCGAGGCCTCGGAGCATTATGGTGAGTACTACGCACATGTGGCTGAGCAGTTTGGCTGCGACTTTTTGAATGCCGCCGATTTTGCCGAGCCGGGCGATATCGATTATCTGCACATGATGCCCGAAAGCCACGAGAGCCTGGGCCACGCCGTGGCAGCCAAGCTCAAAGAGATGCTCGGAGCGTAGCGCGACCCCAAGCAGTACAAAAGTTCCCCTCGCGGCGGCTTGTTTCGTTGGTTTGTCTTGGTCTGTAACAGTTGTAAGGCCGAAAACGGGCTAGATGTTACAGATCGAGATTATTTAGGTCGATATCGGTTGTTTGTCTCGATCTGTAACGTCTAGGGTCGATTTTGCCGAGTTACTGTTACAGATCGAGACTAGCTTCTTAGCGGAATTTGAATGTCTCAATCTGTAACAGGTGGGCCGAAAAATGGGCTCTAACTGTTACGGATCGAGATGTTTGTGGGAACCACCGCAAAGGTGCCTGTCCCCTTTGTGGCGGTTTGGGGCTGCGAATCTTAATACTGCCACATGTGATTGACGGGGCCGGAACCTTTGCCCATGTTCAGGCCGGCGGCCAGAGCGCCTGTCAGGTATGCCTTGCCCGCGTTGACGGCGTCGGCAAGATCCATGCCCTGGGCCAGCGCGCAGGCGATGGCGGACGAGAGCGTGCAGCCGGTGCCATGTGTGTTATTGGTGTCGATACGCTTATGACGGAACCACGTGGTGAGCGGATCGCCCAGATGGTTGCCCTCGTCATCGAGCGGCGCGGGCTCTGCTAGCACATCGTTGGCCTCGTTGACAAAATGCCCGCCTTTAACGAGAGACGCGCATCCAAAGCGGCGGGTGAGAAGCATGGCGGCATTTTGCTGCGTGCGCTCGGAGTCGACCTCGTAGTCGAGCAGGGCCATGGCCTCGGGAATATTGGGCGTGATAACCGTCGCTAGCGGGAATAGGCGGCGGGTGAGCGCCTCGGCGGCATCTTCGGCAATCAGCCGTGCGCCCGAGGTGGCTACCATGACGGGGTCGACTACCACGTTTGTCGCGTTCCAGGCGCTCAGGCGGTCGGCGATAACCTCGATAATCTCGGCAGAGGAAACCATGCCAATCTTGACGGCGTTGGGGCGGATATCGTCAAAAACGGCATCGATCTGCGCCGCGACAATATCCGGGGAGATGTTCTGCACGGCGGTGACGCCCAGGGTGTTCTGTGCGGTGATGGCTGTGATGGCCGTCTCGGCATACAGGCGGTGCGCCGTGATGGTCTTGATGTCGGCCTGAATGCCGGCGCCACCGCTGGAATCGGATCCTGCGATGGATAGAACGGCGGGTACCTTACTGCGATCCATGTTCGCTCCCTTGTTCGGTCGGATTCAAATGGGTCTTCTGCCTGCATTATAAAGTGCCCGGGCCGGCTGTATGCCGATCCCGGGCGGGTGGTGCAATCTTTACGCAAATGTAAGAAAATGTTCACACGTCAACAATTGACGAACACCTTGTTACCGATTGTGGCTTCGGTGACGCGTTAGTCCTCCATACCGAGGTCGATCGTCGTGCCTTCGAACACTTTGTTAACGGTGCGGCCGGCGCACATCTTGCCACACATGGTGCAAGTGCCCTCGGTGGCGGCGGGGGACTCCTCGTAGCGCTTCTTGCCCGTAACCGGGTCGAGCGCGCACTTCCACATAGCGTCCCAGTCGAGCTTGCGGCGTGCCTGGCCCATCTTGTCGTCCATGTCGCGGGCGTGGGGCACCTTTTTGGCGATGTCGGCGGCGTGTGCGGCGATCTTGGTGGCCATGAGGCCGTCGAGCACGTCCTGGGCGTTAGGCAGGCATAGGTGCTCGGCCGGCGTCACGTAGCACAGGAAGTCGGCGCCGGAGCTCGCGGAGATGGCGCCGCCGATGGCTGCAGTGATGTGGACGTAGCCCACGCCGATATCGGTCACCAGCGGCCCGAGCACATAGAACGGGGCGTTGTGGCACAGGCGCTTCTGCAGTTTCATGTTGGCGGCGATCTCGTCGAGCGCCATGTGGCCCGGGCCTTCGACCATAACCTGGACGCCGGCGGCCCAAGCGCGCTTGCACAGCTTGCCCAGCTCGATCATCTCGGCGGTCTCGGTGGCGTCGTTGGAGTCGTAGAGACAGCCCGGGCGGCAGGAGTCGCCGAGCGAGATCGTTACGTCGTACTCGTGGCAGATTTCGAGCACCTCGTCGTAGAACTCGTAGAAGGGGTTCTCGTTACCG
>CAJMPM010000274.1 GCA_905215225.1 uncultured bacterium | reverse complement strand
CCGCACGCGCCTTAATAAGCACGGGGCAGCCAATGCGCTCAGCCTCGGTCGTTGCCTCCTCGGGACTTTTGAGCAAATCGCAGCCCGGCACGATGGGCACGCCCGCCGCGGCAGCCGTTCGACGTGCGGCGTCCTTGTCGCCCATGCTGTCGATCACCTTGGCCGAAGGGCCAACAAACGCCAAGCCATACTTGTCGCAGTCGCGCACGAAGCTCGCCTTCTCGGAGAAAAAGCCATAGCCGGGATGAATTGCCTTAGCTCCCGACTTTACGGCACAGGTGAGCACGGCATCGTCGTTGAGGTAACTCTCGGCAAGACGCGGACCGCCGATGCAATACGCCTCGTCGGCAAGCTGCACGTGCAGCGCGTCCGCATCGGCCGTGGAATAAACGGCGACGGTCTTGATGCCCATATCGCGGCACGCGCGGATAACACGGACCGCGACTTCGCCGCGGTTGGCGATGAGCACTTTGTCGAACATGAAGCCTTCCTTAACTTTCGTGCATGAGTGCAAAAGACATATCGGCGCGGCAGCAAACCTCACCGTTGACGCTCGCAGTACCCGTCGCAAAGCGGAACGGCCCGCGCGCACGCGTGATGGAGCACACTAGATCCACCGTGTCGCCCGGGCGCACCGGACGCTTAAAGCGCACCTTGTCCAGACTCGTGTAGAACGGCGTCGCGCCGCGCGCCTCCTCATCGCCCATCAGCAACACGCAGCAGTTTTGGGCGAGCATCTCGCACTGGATCACGCCGGGGACGACCGGGTTTCCCGGAAAATTCCCCTGCAATAAGTTCTCGTCGCCCGTAATCGCTAGCTAGCCGTGGGCCTCGTCGCCCACCAGCTCGGCTTCGTCGAGCAAAAGCATCGGCTCGCGATGCGGCAACAGTTCTTTAAGCTCTTCTTTGTTCATGGATATCACCTATCCGATCCTCATGAGGCAGCTGCCGAACTCCACGAGGTCGCCGTCGGCCACGCAGATCTCGAGCACCTCGCCGTCTGCCTCTGCCGTTACCTCGTTGAGAACCTTCATGGCCTCGATGATGCAAAGGGTCTCGCCAGCCTTGACCTTGGAGCCCACGTGCACAAACGGTTCGTCGCCCGGCGCCGGGGCAGCATAGAAAACGCCGACCATGGGAGCGGTCACCTCGGTGCCCTTGGGCTCCGGTGCGGCGGCAGGTGTCTGCGCGGCGGGCTCCGGTGCGGCAGGCGCGACTGTGGGAGCTGCAACTGGAGCGGCCATAGCGCTCGGCATGGGCATGGGCCTGTTCTTCGCGGTCTATCACTACGTGCTGGCGGCGACGGGCATTGCGCCGGAGGCGGGACAGAACGGCATGGCGAACCTCGGCGATTTTGAGCGCGCGGCATGGGCATGGGCACGGCAACCGGCTGTGCGGCGCTCGCGCGCTCGAGTTCGACCGCGGTGCCATCGGGCTCCTCAACGCGTACGCGCGTGAGGCCGCGGTCCTCCATAACATCGGCTATCTCGGCAAGTCTTTTGGAATCCATGCTCTAGCTCCTTGCATATCTACGCAGCGCGATGGCGGCGTTGTGTCCGCCAAAGCCCAGGTTGGTCGAAAGCGCCCAGGTAAGGTCGGCGCGAACCGCGCGATTGGGCGTGTAGTCAAGATCGCAGGCGGGATCGGGCGTGTGGTAGTTAATGGTCGGCGGCACCACCCCCTGCTCGAGCGCCATGGCACAGGCCATGACCTCGATGGCGCCCGTGGCACCGATCATGTGGCCGGTCATCGACTTAGTCGACGAGACGTGCGCGGCGCGCGCCGCGTCCTCGCCGAGCGCACGCTTAATGCCCGCCGTCTCGGACGAATCGTTGAGCTTGGTCGATGTGCCGTGAGCATTGATGTAGAGACCCTCGGAAGGCCTGACGTCGCCCTCGGTCACCGCCAGCGATATCGCGCGGGCAATGCCGGCAGCCTCGGGATCAGGGCTCGTGATGTGATAGGCATCATCGGTGTTGCCGTAGCCCACGACCTCGGCATAAATGTGCGCACCGCGCGCCTGCGCATGTTCCATGCTCTCGAGCACGAGCACGCAGGCGCCCTCGCCCATCACAAAGCCATCGCGGTCTGCATCGAACGGGCGGCAAGCCGTCGCGGGATCAGGGTTGGTGGTCAATGCGCGGCAGGACGTAAAGCCCGCAACGGCATCGGGGATAATTGCGGCCTCGGCGCCGCCCGCGAGGATCGCGTCGGCATAGCCGTGCTTGATGGCGCGGAACGCCTCGCCCACCGCATGGGCCGAGGTTGCGCACGCGGTCACCACGGGCAGGGTCGGGCCCTTTGCCTTGTGGCGGATTGCGATATTGCCCGATGCCATGTTGGGGATCATCATCGCGATCATGTAAGGCGATGCGCGGCGGGGCCCACGGTCGGC
>CAJMPM010000273.1 GCA_905215225.1 uncultured bacterium | reverse complement strand
CTTGGGTCCGCGCATCCATAACCCCATCGTGGTGCGCGAGCTTGCTGAGGCAGGCGTTGGCCTGGCCGAGACCCTGGACGACGCAGCATCGGGTACCGTGATCATCCGCGCACACGGCGTAGTGCCGCAGGTGATCGATGCTGCCCGCAAGCGCGGCCTCAACGTGGTCGCTGCCACCTGCCCCTACGTGAAGAAGGTCCATGTGGCGGCCGAGCGCCTGGTGCGCGAGGGCTACCGTGTGATCGTCGTGGGCGAGCCGGGGCACCCCGAGGTCGAGGGCATTCTAGGCCACGCAGGCGACGATGCGCAGGTCGTGAGCTGTGCCGCTGACGCCAACGCCTTGTCGCTCAAGGGCAAGGTAGGCCTCGTCGTGCAGACCACCCAGACCGCACAGAACCTCGCCGAGGTCGTGGCCGCCATAACCCCGCGCGTGCAGGAGCTGCGTGTGATCAACACCATCTGCGCCGCCACGAGCGAGCGACAGCAGGCAGCAGCCGCACTTGCCAACCGCTGCGACTGCATGGTCGTGGTGGGCGGCAAGAACTCGGGCAACACCCGCCGCCTGGCGCAGATTTGCGCCGATGTCTGCGAGCGCACACATCACATAGAGGAAGCTTCCGAGCTACAGGCCGCGTGGTTTACCGACGCTCACCACATCGGCATCACAGCCGGAGCCTCCACCCCGCAAGAACACATCGAGCGCGCCGTCGAGCGCATCAAGGAGCTTTGCCGCTAATCATGGACCAGACCGTACCCGCATACGCCGCCGAGGTGGCCGATTACGGGCGCAGCCGCGACCCCGAGCCGGGTGAGGGCGCGCTCGTAAAGAACGTGCGTCCCGAATCGCCCGCGTGGGATGTGGGTATCGAGCCGGGCATGCGCGTGCTCACGGTCAACGGCGAGCAACTGACCGATATGATCGTGTGGCTATGGGAGGCAGATGACGACACCGTCGAGTTGGAGGTTTTCGACCCGCGCGACAACAGCGTCACCCCCGTCGAGCTCGACCGCTTCCCGGGAGAGGACTGGGGCCTTGAGTTCGATGGCCCCATCTTCGACGGCATGCGCACCTGCGTAAACGCCTGCGTGTTCTGCTTTATGACCATGCTGCCCAAGGGCGGACGTTCTACGCTCTACATCCGCGACGACGACTATCGCCTAAGCTTTTTGCAGGGCAACTTTGTCACGCTGACCAACCTTTCCGACGAGGACGTGCAAAACGTCATCGACCGCAACATGAGCCCCATGAACGTGTCGGTCCACGCCGTGAGCCCCGACGTCCGCCGCCGCATGATGGGCCGCAACGCCCAGCGCGGCATGGATGTGCTCGAGGCCATCATGGCCGCCGGCATCGAGATTCACGCGCAGATCGTGTTGTGCCCCGGCATGAACGACGGCGAGGAGCTGGAAAAGACCCTGCGCTTTTGCGAGGAACACGAGCAAATCACGAGTCTGGGCATCGTTCCACTGGGCTTTACCAAGCACCAGAACCGTTTTACCTGGTCCTACAGCGACAAGCCCGAGCTGGCGCGCGAGACAATTGCCATGATCCGGCCCTTCCAGGACCGTGCCTTCGAGCGATTTGGCCGCCACACCTTCCAGATGAGCGACGAGTTTTATCTGGATGCCGGCATCGAGCCACCCGAGGCCGACTTTTACGACGGCTACCCGCAGTACTACGACGGCATCGGCATGATCCGATCCTATCTGGACGAGACCGACAACGTGCTCGCCGCCGATACCGAGCGTCTGCGCCGCGTTCGCGAGGTCATCGCCGCCCGTAGCCAGCACCTGCTGTGCCTTTCGGGCGCCAGCGCGCGCGATACGGTGGCGCGTTTTGTGGAGTCTCCACAGGGCCTTGCCGGTACCGTCACGGCCATCAAAAACCGCTACTTTGGCGGCAACGTGGACGTGACCGGCCTCATCGTTGCCTGCGACATCTTGGAGCAGCTGCCGCAGGACCTGTCAGGGGTTATGCTCTTTGTGCCTAAGCTCATGTTCAACGCTGACGGCATGACGCTTGACGAGTATCATCGTGACGATTTACTCGCAAGCCTTACCAGTCGCGGCGCCGAGGTTCATGTGGTATCGACCATGCCGCATGAGCTGCTCGATACCCTGGAGCACATCCTTGGCATAACGCCCGCCAATTCAACTATTCCCGCTGACCCTACCCATTAAAGGAGAGCAGATGAAACCTATCGTCGCCGTCGTCGGACGCCCCAACGTGGGCAAGTCCACGCTCGTTAACCGCCTGGCCCAGACCTCGGACGCCATCGTCCATGAGTCCCGCGGCGTCACGCGCGACCGCTCGTACCACACGGCCGATTGGAACGGCCGCGAGTTTACCATCGTCGACACGGGTGGTATCGAGCCGCTTAAGAGCGACGACGTCTTTGCCACCTCCATCCGCGACCAGGCC
>CAJMPM010000272.1 GCA_905215225.1 uncultured bacterium | reverse complement strand
CAACGTTCTACGCGACCACCGAGACAAAGCGCGTGTCCATGGAGAACACGTAGTCGCGGCCCTTAGCTGCAATCTTGGAGGACTGATGCGAGCAGGTCGTGGCCTCGGAGTACGCAAGATGCAGAATGGTCGCATCGGGCTGCTCGGCATGGATACGGTCGTACACGCGAGCAAAATCCGCAGGCGCGCAGCCACTGGTCTTGGGCATCACACCAAACTCGTTGCAGCGCGAATAAATCTCGAGCGGATCGATCGAGCCGTCCTCGACGGTCTCGTCACCAATCGTGACATGCATGGGCACGCGCACGATGCCGTAGCGCTCGCAGAGCTCCGGCGTCACATCCGACCCAGACTCAACCACGATTACATACTTGCCCATTCTTATCACGACCCATCTCGACATTGGCTTTTCAATACATGACACGCGCCGCCGCACTGTTGCACAACGGCGTCCAAGCGCCAAAGAGACGCCGCCCCTTGCACACAACAAAGGACAGCGTCTCCCTGGAAAACTCCGTGCTTATCTGAGATTTTACACGGTTTATTAAGGAGTGTTACTTATTCCGCAAACGGTCGCTATACGCGATAAACGGTAGTTGGCCGCGGCAACTGCGACACATTCCGCCCAACAAGTCCAATCGTGCTCCATGCACGGTTAATGAGCGAGGCGGTAGAAATCCATCGACGCCGCACCCTCGGCATGCAACCCCATCGCCGAAACCGCCGGCGAATAGGTACGGCTCGTAAGTGCCGCCTCACCGCCGTTGGCAAAAATCTCGACCATCGTAGTGTCCGAAAGCACGCGCAGGTCGCGAAGCTCGCTGAGCTCAATCGACCTCCGGTCTCGCCCATAGCCTTCATTACCCATATCGAGGGTAGGCATCCCCTCCGCATAACGCACAAAGGCACCCTTGCGAATCTCGAGCTCAACCATCTTGGCGCCCTCGCAGGAAACCACGACATCAAACAGGCGTCCCGGCTCCTCAACGGTCTCACCGCCTACAGCACGAACGCAATCGCCGCGCATCCTCTCAATCTCGTGCGCCGGCCACTGGCAGAGCTTGCCGCCGCGCATGCTCAGCTCTCTCGGCACCGTCAGCGCGCACTGCCACCCGCGCGCCACCGTCGGGCTTTCTGTCGTCGCATCGGGGCAACCCGACCATCCGATCATCAAACGCCGACCCGCCGCGTCCTCAAAGGACTGCGGGGCATAGAAATCAAAACCGGCATCGACCATCGGGGGCATGCCCTGCCTGACGATTTTAAAGCTCGGCGCCTCCCAATCGGCCTCGATGGGGAACCACACGCACTGATGCGGATTGCGGTAACGCCAACCATCGGCAGGCACACCCTGCGGACAGCAAACGAGAACAAGCTCACCATCGAGCTCAAACAGATCGGGGCACTCCCACATAAAGCCAAACTTCTCGCCCAGCTCAATGCGCGTCGCATAGCCCCAGTCCTCTAGATCACGCGAGGTATAGACAAGCACGCACCCGCGATCGTCTTTCGTACGAGCGCCGAGAACCATGTAGTAGATACCGTCGTGTTCAAGGATCTTGGGGTCGCGCACGTGCGTACCGATATCGTCGGGGTAATCGACCGGTCCAACAGCTATGCGCTTCTCGCCCAATTCGTCGGGGTTCTCCGCAACCATATGAATCTGGTTTTGCTCACGACCCGTCAACACGTAGTCGTAAACATCGCGATCAAAATGCTTGACGTTGCCGGTATAGAAGTAGTGAATCTTGCCGTCGTGTACAAAGGCAGAACCAGAATACGCTCCGTTCGAATCCAAATCGGAATCGGGGAACAGCGCGGGGCCGCGATTCTCGTACGTCACAAAATCCTTTGTCGTCAGATGGTTCCAAAGCACTGGACCGCCATGCGCAGCATCGAATGGATCGTATTGGTGATAGATGTGATACGTATCACCGATCTGCACCAAACCGTTGGGGTCGTTGAGCCAGCCAAGCTCAGGCTCCACATGGAACAGGAGCCTATCGGGGTCGGACGCGATGCGACCCGCCGTCTCATCCTGTCCGGCACGCCACTGCTCATAGTCCGCGCGTGTCACCTTATTTTTTTGATTAAACATCGCCGTTGACTTTCTCGTCTATGGGGAAGGACGCTCGACTCACACGAGTCGAACGCCCTTCCCCAAATGGACTTATCCTCAGATTACGCTGAACGGCTCAACTAGAAGCTAACGTCGAAGCCAGCGCCAGCGCCCTCTTCATCGGTGGTCGGCACGCCCTTTGCCTTGTTGTAGGCAAAGATCAAGACGATCGGCACGATAAAGGCGATGAGATTGCCAGCCACATACCACACGAGCGTCTCGGGCGTGACGATGAGCAGGCCAAGCACGCCGGTCAGACCCTGCCCGATGGCGCGCACCTCAAAGAGCTTCACGCAGGCGCCGCCGCCGCCTGCACCGCAGCAAGCGC
>CAJMPM010000271.1 GCA_905215225.1 uncultured bacterium | reverse complement strand
TGCGCTCGACGAGCTCGCATCGTTCTCGGACAACAGCTTAAGGGTCGAGCAGCAACGTGCTGCCGTTGAGACCCTTGCTCCCTTTGTGGCAGACAAGACCGAGGCTCGTTCCCTGCTCGTTGGCCACTGCAAAAAGAAGGGCATTTCGCTTGAGCGAGATGCAGAGCTCGACTCGCTCGTTCAGTGCCGCTGTGGTCATATGAACGACAAGTCTGCTGCCACGTGCGGTCGCTGCGGTTTGCCGCTTATGCTCGAGTGCCCCTCGTGCCACAAGAAATTTGCCAACACCAACGATCGCTGCCCCGGTTGCGGTGCGCCTTTAGGTGCGGCCATCGAGGATGCGGAGCGCCTGTGCGACGCTGCCGATAAGCTTGCGGGCTGGCTCAACTTTGAGGGTGCGAAGGCAAACCTCGCTCAGGCGCGCTCGGCGTGGCCGTCCTTGCCCCGCGTTGCCGAGGTCGACACAAAAGTCGCTCAGCTCCAGGCTGCCGCGGGCGATTTGGGCGCTAAGCTCACGTCCGCCATTGCGGAGCGTCGCTTTGCGGAGGCAGATGGACTCTTAAGGCGCGCCTTGCTCGTACCGGGCGTCGATGCTGCCTATCTTAAGGCGCGTGAGGCGGAAGTTTCTTCGGGCGTAACCGAGGCGGACGATCTTGTGCGTCAAGCTCAGGGGACGGCAGATGTGGAGGAGGCCGCCGAGCTCTGTGAGCAGGCGCTCGCCCGCTGCGCCGACCATGCCGCTGCTCGTTCGTTCCTTGCGTCGCACGCCCCGCAGTCGGTTTCCAGCTTGGAGGCTCGCGGCAATGCCGAGACTTCGACCGTAAGCCTTGTTTGGCAGCCGAGCCGTTCGCGTGGCGCGCTTGCGTACGAGGTCTACGTTGTCGAGGGTGACGGTTCTTCCGGCGATCAGCTCCTTGGCACGACTGATCAGCCCTCGTATACCCACGAGCATGCTCCCCAGGGGTGTGCGCTTACATACAAGGTGGTTGTCGTTCGCGTCGGTGTGCGTTCCCAGCCTGCTACGAGTGAGGTTATCGCTCTTGCGCCCGACCTTACGGACGTGCGCTTTATGCCGGCGCATGAGCAGATCGAGGTGTCTTGGAAGCCGCTGCCGTCGAGTGCGACCGTTCGGATCACGCCGCTCGATGGCGGGGACCCCATTACCGTTCCATCTGGTGGTCACTACGTTATCGGCGGCCTTACGGACGGCGTGACGTATCACTACGAGATGAGTGCTTCCTTCGATATCGTTGGCTTGGGCCGTCGCCAGACGCATCCGCAGACATTCGAGGCGACACCGCTCGACGCTACACGCTATGTAGACGGCCTTGTCTCGCGTGCTCATAAGGGCGCGGAAGGCGTCTTTGATCTTGAGTGGGAGGATGTTGGCGCCGAGGTGCGTTTCTTTGGCTCCGTGGACGCCAAATCCATTCCCCAGCCGGGATCGACGTCCGATGTGGCGTCGCTCGAGCGAGACTTTGAAGTTGTGAGCGTGAACGTTGCCGGGCCGGGCAAAGGCACGCTCACCTGGAAGAGCGATGAGGTCCTTTACTTCTTTGCGGCCACGGTTTGCGGTAGCTCCGCTATCGTGGGCGCCAAGGCTCGTGTGTCAAACGGCGGCAAGGTGAGTATCGACTCCATCGAGGAGGCAAACGGCAAGCTGCTTATCTATGTCTCGGTAAAAGACCGCGCGGTGACGGGGTTTAGTGTTGCCGTGAGTGAGACAAGTTTTGTGGACGACCTTTCGGACTCCTCGTGCCAGCCACGACCCGTTTCCAAGAAAAACTGGGAGCGCGATGGCTGTCTGACCGTGCCGGCACCTGACGGACAAAGGCTTTACGTCTCGGTCTTTTCGCGTAAGGGCAGTGTGGGCAGCTTTGAGTTCTCGGATCCTGCGCAGCAGATTTTTGAACGTCGCCATGCACATGTATGCTACGAGCGCACGGATAGCAAGAAGCTCTTTGGTCCCAGGGAGTCTACGTTTACGTTTTCGGCCCAAGAGGGCGGCTCCTTCACGTTGCCTAAGACAAAGATTGCCTATTGCATCGGCAACCTGTCGCCCGCGTTATCGGTCGATTCCGTAACGCTTGAGGAGTTTGGCCCCGTCGAGGTCGATGGAACCTACAGCATCACGGTTACGCTGCCCAAGGCCAAGAAGATATCTATCCAGGCGTTTCCTGCTGCGGGCAGTATGTCTGTAGTGGATGCCTTCATTACCTCTTCCGGTTATCTCGTGCAGTAAAGGGTTTTCATTATGGGTTTCTTTTCGTCATTATTCGGATCGGCTGCTACGCCTTCTGGCATGCCATCCTTCTCGTCGAACGGCATTGTGTGTCCGTTTTGCTTTGAGCAGTTTGGGGCCGATGCCGTAGAGTATCGCTGCACAAATCGCCAGTGCGCCGCCGGCCCTTCGGGGTCTGCTCCCGAGGTGGACGAGAAGTACTCGACGGT
>CAJMPM010000270.1 GCA_905215225.1 uncultured bacterium | reverse complement strand
CTTTGCGCGAACCTCGGCATTGTCCGCCAAGAGCTCTCCCTGCGCCTCGGGTGCAACGCCCATCGATTCCAGGCGCGCCGTAAACGCGGCATCACTCTCGTAGGTATAAACAACCTCTTCGAGCGCCGCCTTGCTCTGCGTGTCGACCACATTACTCGCATCAATACGCGCATCGAGACCGGTGTTGACGGCGATAAGCAGGACCGAACCCATGGCGGCAGAGCCCAACGCGAGGCCCAGGTTACGCGCCGCACCCTGGATGCCGCCCGATTGCTGGGCGTCACTCGGCGGCACGGCGGAAGCGACAATGTTGTTAGCCTGTGAGTTCACCAGGCCAACGCCCACGCCACCAAAGAGCGTACCGACCACCATAATGGGCGTCAGCTCGGACGCGCGCACGCCAAACGCCATGCTCACACAGGCCGCCGCCATAAAGACATAGCCCGTACGCACCACAGACCAAGGCTTAAGCTGCGGAAACTTGCGCGGCACAAACATTGCGAGCACCAGCATGGGCACACCCGAGATGATGCCCAAAAGCGCTGTTTGCATGCCGCCAAGGCCAATTACAAGCTGATAGTACGAAGTGCCGACCAGACCCTGAGCGCCCATGTAGAAAAACGGCAGAGCAATGGCGATGCCGCCGGCGCGAACGGTGGGATTGCGCACAAAGCTCGACGGCAAAATCGCTATGCCGTGGGTGCGCTCCATCCAGTGCTCGACCGGAATCAGCATCACCAGCAATAGCAGGCCGACGCCGACAATAGGCAAAGCGGGAGAAATACCGGCGATCGTGAAGGGAGCCTGCGGTAAGGGAGCAAATACGCCCCAGGTCGAGATGCGCGAAAGACCGCACATAACGGCGAACAATCCCAGAGAGGCAATAACCGCACCCGGCGCGTCAAACTTGCCCGCGTGCAGCCCGCCACCCGTCGGCAGCTTTGCGCTCGCAACGAGCAGTGCGACAAAATAGGCGGCGAGCACGCCGAAGGTCACGCGAAAACCTGCGATATCGACCAGAATGCCCAGCGCGATAGGAATAATCGTCGCAAGCGCCGCCGCTGCGGCAATCACGCCATATGCCTGCTTGCGCTCCTCGCCTTCGTACAGCATGGACACCATGCCCAGTACCGAAGGGATAATGAGGCTTGCGCCCAGCCCGACCATCAGTCGGCCACCCCAAATAAGCAGCTCAATGCTCGGTGAAAACGCGCACAGCAGCTCTCCCACCACAGCAAGCACCAATCCGGCACGGAAGTTGCGGCACCACCCGATAACCATGCCGAGCAAACCGCTCGCAAGCATAAAGGTGCCCGCCATAAGCGAATAGACCGTGCTCGCCATCTGCACGTCCGAGAGCGGACATCCAAACACGCGCATCATCTCGGCCATGGCAACCGAAAACGCACCGTAGTCTGCCGAGGTACCCCCCTGAGCGCCTGCCAGCACGATCAGCGGCGCCAGTCGCGCCAAACGAGAAGTCGCCGCAGGCTCCATCCCCGAGTTCGAAACCGCGCGATTCATGCACATCACCATCCGCTTTTTTCATTCCGTATATGCGGCAAGGATTTAAAACCAACCCTTCCCCTACTCATCATAAAAAATGCGTATCATGACAGGTGCCACGCTCTTTTCCAGATATACGGCAAATCGAACTTTCTCGCGACCCTAGGGAGCCCCATGAGCATCAATCAGCGACAAGCAAAGCTGCTTAAAATCCTGCTCGGCCAGGCGGGCTACACCCCGACAGTCGATATCTCCGATGCCCTTGCTTGCTCGGAGCGCACCATCCGCAACGACATGCGGGCCGCTAACGCCTTCCTCGACGAAATGGGCATCCAAGCGGCAATTGTCTCCAAGCGCGGCAACGGCATCCGCATCGATGGCGACAGCACGCAGCGCGGTCAGATATCGGACATCATCAAGGAACGTTCGCTTTCCATGGACGCCGGTCTTGACCGCTTCTATCGCGGCATGTTGCTGCTCACCTGCGACTACCGGCACCAATACACCACCGAATCGCTTGCGCGGGCCATCCTCACCAACAAACAGCAGGCCCAAGACGACCTGCGCACATGGAACGAGCTCATGACGCCGTTTGGAGCCCAAATCGTACGCGGGCGCCGCATTACGGTCGAGGGTCCCGAGGAGTACATCCGATTCTTCGTCGTCTATTATCTGTTTGAGCTCGCGTCGACCGCCATGAAGCGCCGCATTGAGCCGCAGCTCTTTGGCGGCAACGAGCAATTCTTCAACGACCTCATCGCATACGTCGAGCGCGAAAGCCGAACGCTCTATACCGACAACGCCCGCCACCAGCTTGCCGTCTACCTGCAGATTATGGTCCTGCGCATTCTTAAGGGCAAAGAGGTCGGTGGTTACACCTCGGCGATTCCCGATGTGTCCGACGACGTCGCCAACCGCATTGAGCAGCACTATGGCCTCGAGGTCTCCGCCAAC
>CAJMPM010000269.1 GCA_905215225.1 uncultured bacterium | reverse complement strand
GGATGGGCAGCAGGTTCATAAAGCCAAGCGAGAACGAAATGAGGGCGGCAAACGAAAGGAACGTGGCAGGACCGGCAGCAGCAGCCTGTGAGGACATGACGCTAATACCCACGATCGAAGAAGACTGATCGAGAATCTCCATCGTATGCTGCGGCTGGAGCAGGCGCATCACGCCCTCCGCTGTCTGCACGACATAGGAGAACGAAAGGCGAGCCGACGTGATGGGGTCTAAACGGACCACCTGCGTAGAGGCATACACACCTAGGCGCTCGTCCTCTTTGAGCGCAACCGAGGTCGAATGCTGCTTGCCGTCGCGCTCATACTCAATGGCGATATCGTCCTTACCGGCGGCCTTGCCGATGGCATCGTAAACGTCCATCCAGGTAGAGCACGATACTCCGTCAACCGAAAGGATCGCGTCGCCGCCCTCGATACCCGCCTTGGCGGCAATAGACCCCTCGTCAACCTGACCGATCACGTTGGTATCCATCGGCACGGTGACACCCGCAATAGAGTAGATGCTCATAAGCAGCAAAAAGCCCGTCAGGATATTGACGAGAATGCCCGCGAGCAGCATAAAGGCGCGCTTGAGAAAACCCTGGCCCAGATAGGTATGCGAACGCTCTTGCGCAAGGAACTCGGCTTCGCCGCACGGCAGCTCCCACACATCGCCCTCGGCAGTCGCATGCTCTCGATCGAACTTGCGGCCGTCAAAGGTGGTATATCCTGCAGCATCGCGCGGCAGCGTCTGGTACCTAACCGGATAATAGCTGGGTGAAGGCTTCTCCCCTTCCTCGTACCAAGGCGCAATGGAACCCCAGCCCAAAAGCAAGGCACAAGCCTCAAGAAAATCCTCCTCGGGCAGCTCCAGCTCGACGGAAAGGTCTGCAACCGAAACGCGACCATGACGATAGCTAGCCGCAAGCACACGGTCGGCGCACGAGACATCGGTCGGGTCCATACCGCAGATAGCGGCATAGCCACCCAGCAGCAGCGGCGTCACGCCAAACTTGGTACCGATGCGACGCGACGTATGATGAATATCGAAGCGGCACGGTAGGCCCAAGAAAAACTCGGTGACGCGCACGCCGCACGCACGGGCCGCCAAAAAGTGACCGCCCTCATGCAGAAACACGAGGACGGATAGCAGCAAAAGGCCCCAAAAGACTGAGGAGAGAACGCTCAGAACAGTATCCATAAAACGAAAAAGCAATCCTTATGGGTTAGGAACGGGTTGCGGCGAGCACCTGCGCAGCCTTTTCACGCGCCCATGCATCGATGTCGCGAAGCTGCTCAAACGAATCGACCGCCTGCATATCGTGGGAATCCATGCAGGATTCCACAAAGCGATCGATATCGGTAAAGCTGCAGCCATCGTTCAGGAAGGCATCGACGGCGACCTCGTTGGCGGCATTGAGCACGCACGGCATGGTGCCACCCGTCTTGCCGGCACGTTCGGCCAGTGCCAGACAGCGGAAGGTATCCATGTCGGCAGCATCAAACGTGAGCCGCCCCAGCTCGCGGAAATCGATACGAGGCGCCGGGGTATCCCAACGCTCGGGATACGAGAACGCGAACTGGATGGGAATACGCATGTCGGAAGCACCGAGATGCGCCATCACGGAGCCGTCGGCGAACTCGACCATAGAGTGAATCTTGGACTGACGCTGCACGACCACGTTAATGAAATCGAGGTCGCAGTTAAACAGATGCATGGCCTCAATGCGCTCCAGGCCCTTGTTCATGAGGGTGGCGGAGTCGATGGTGATCTTGGCACCCATGTTCCAGTTGGGATGCTTGAGGGCATCGGCCTTGGTCTTGCCCCGCAGCTCCTCGGTCTTCATGCCGAAGAAGGGGCCGCCGGAGGCCGTCAGCAGGATCTTGGTCAGGCTCCTGGCGCTCTCCTTATCCTGCAGGCACTGGAAGATGGCCGAGTGCTCACTGTCCACGGGCAGCAGCCTGATGCCGTGCTTCGCCACAGCCTGAGTGACGAGATGGCCTCCGGTGACGAGGCTTTCCTTGTTGGCGAGGGCCAGGTCATGGCCGCGCTCGATGGCGGCAAGGCTTGCTCCGAGGCCCGCGATGCCCACCACGCTGTTCAGCACCACGTCCGGGCCGTCCATCGCGGCGAGGGTCTTCAGGCCCTCGGGGCCGGTCAGGAGCCTGGGTCCATCGGCGCGGCCGGCCAGCGCAGCCGAAAGCTTTTCGGCACCGGCCTCACTGGTCATACAGACGTATTTCGGGTGGAATTCTTCTATCTGCTGCAAAATTTTATCCGTCTGGCTGTGGGCCGACAGGCCGAACACCTCATACCCTTGAGCACGGATGACGTCAAGGCTCTGGGTGCCGATGGAGCCGGTAGAACCCAGCAGCGTGATTTTCTTAGCCATAAAGAATCTACCTCCTGCTGATTTTAATCGTAGAATGCTGCGATGACCACCATGGTGACGAAGGGCGCGAT
>CAJMPM010000268.1 GCA_905215225.1 uncultured bacterium | reverse complement strand
CAAGTTGTAGGCATCGTCCGAATCGGCATTATCGGGGTCGATAAAGACGGTCAGTCGGTTCATCTGGTACTGCTTGATCAAAACGTCATGGCCCAAAAGAGAATCGAGCACCGAATCGAGCGCCAGGATGAGCGCCACCAAACCCACGAGCAGAGCCAAGGTCGACAGCACCCATTCGCGGCGCGCACCGCTCATGCAGATGACAACGGCCCCCGACACCAACACGACCAGGCCCGAACCCAGGTCGCCCATGGCGACGACGGCCAAAAACGGAACGGAGAGCATGCCGCAGAGCTTAATGTAGTCGCGGGCGGTATCGATGCGGCCGTTGTACAGCGAACCTAGCGTGGCGATAAAGAAGATCGTGAAGAGCTTGGCGAGCTCGACCGGCTGGAAGGTAAGACCGATACCGGGAATCTTGATCCAGCCCGTCATGCCCAGACCGCCCGTATAGGACAGCCCCGGAATCTTGGGCGAGAAAATCACAATGAGGTCGATGACGAGCAGCGCCGTCGAGAAGTTAGAGATGCCGCGCAGATCGGTACGCCAGACGAGCACCGCAAGCACCGCACCGATGCCGATGCCCAACAGGTGGCGCGAAAATGAGGCGTCGGCCTTAAACTGCGATGCCGACCAAATGATGATGGCACCATAGGCAACGAGTGCCAAGGTTGCCAGCAGCACGCCGATGTGCACCTTCTGGCGAAACGTGCCGCGCGAGGCCGAAAGCTGCTTGTTGACACGGTCCAGGCTGCTGCGGGAACCGGTTTTAGTTGAGCGGAACAGGTCCGCCGGCGAAAAATCCATCGCAACCTCCTATCGAACCGAAGAATCGCCCGTGGCAGAAGATGTGTCGGGCTCGTCATAAATGGCACCGAGGACATCGCGCACGACGTGCAGCGCGGTATCGGAGCCACCACCGCCCTGTTCCAAGACAGTGACAATCACGTACTTGGGCTCATCGGCCGGCGCGTAGGCGCAAAACCACGCGTAATCGTCCTCGCCGCTCTTCTCGCCCGTGCCGGACTTGCCGGAGACAGTGGGGGTCAAGGAGTTAAAGTGTGCAGCGGTCGAAGTCGACGCCGAGTAAATCACATCGTGCATGCCGTTACGGACCAGCGCCAGGTCGGCATCGCTATTGATATGGGCCTCCAGGCGCTTCTTTTTGCCCTTGCCGTTGTACTTATAGGCATCGCCGTCGCCATCACGCGAGACAGCAGACAAGAACACATGCGGCACATACTGTTTGCCGCCGTTGGCAAGGCCCATGTAGGCACACGCCATCTGCAGCGGCGTCACCAAAATGTCGCCCTGGCCGATAGCGATGTTCGTCATATCGCCGGCATTCCACTTGCGGTCCTCGGCAGATGCGTCGGTGAAGTACGGCTCTTTCCACTCGGCATCGGGAATACGACCCGCGCCCTCACTCGGCAGATCGATACCGCAGGTCTTGCCTAGACCCCAGCGACGAAAGACCTCCTGCAGACCCTCGGGATGTTGCTCGTCATAAAAGAACGCCTTGCCCATGTCGTAGAAGACAGGGTCGCACGAGTTGGCGATTCCCGACTGCAGCGTCATGGTGCCGTGGCCGGAATGCAGCCAGCAGTACTTGACACACGACTTGCACAGCCACGTCCAATAACCCGAGCAGATGGTTGTCTGCGTTGAAGTGTAGGTTCCAAACTCAAGACCGGCCAGTGCCGAGAGCGGCTTGATGGTCGAAGCCGACATGTACTGTCCGCTAATGGCGCGGTTGAGCAGCGGGTGCGAACCCTTGTCATCATTGAGCTCGGTCCACACGTCATTTGAGACGCCGCCGATAAAGACGGATGGATCGAACTTGGGCTCGCTCGCCATGCCCAGGATCTCGCCATTGTTGGGATCGAGACACACCACAGCGCCGTTGCCGGCATTGCTGTAGCCAGTGGTCTTGGCAAGCTCGATAGCGCTCGCCAGAGCCGTCTCGCAGGCCTGATGGATCTTAAGGTCGAGCGTGAGCTTAATGTCGGAGCCGGCCTTCGCGGGCACGGCGCCGGCCTGACCGGGCACATTGCCCGAGGCATCGACCTTGACGGTCTGCTCGCCACGAATACCCTGCAGCAGGTTTTCGTAGTAGCTCTCAACGCCCGCCTGGCCCACGATATCGCCCGACTGGTACGTAATCTTGCCAGCAGAAGCATCATCATCGCCAGAGGTTTTCTTATTCTGGGCCTCGAGCTGCTCGGAGGTAATGGTGCCGGTATAGCCCAAGATATGGCATGCCGTCTCGCCATATGGAGACTGGCGCTCGGTACGCTCGGCAATCTTGACGCCCGGGAACTCGCCGGCATGCTCCTGAATATAGGCAACCGTGGAGCGACGGACGTCCGTCGCGATGGAATGCAGGCTCTGCGCGCACTGAGTTTTGTGCTGAATATTGCGAAGGACCGCCACATAAGGCATTCAAAGGACGTTGGCAAGATGG